>CAUZJO010000004.1:0-79708 GCA_963580245.1 Candidatus Sumerlaeia bacterium
TCAGCCGTCCCGAAAAACACCTCGCGATTCTGCTCCAGCGTCTGGGACTTCCACTGCCGAACCGACCCAAAAGAATTCAAAATGTAGTGCAGACTTTTACCCGAAAAATTCAAATTTACTCGAAAACGGGCACTTCTAAGCTCTGAACTGCGGAAAATGGGTTAAGACTCACTTGTCAATGGGGGCAGTAAACGCCCTCGGAGGTATGCGTCATCCACCAGACAAGCTAACCCGTACCCGCGCGACGCTGCTCCGGGATAAGAGTTGCGCAAGACACGGACTTTCTGTAGGCTCTTACTGGTAAGAATTATGGGCCGTGGAGAATGAGCATGAAAGCGGTTGCAACGACCAAAATGTCCTCGAAGGGCCAGGTGGTGATCCCCGAGAGTATTCGACGGGATTTGGATTTGAAGAACGGGGCTCAGTTCATTGTGCTCGGCAAAGGGGACATTGTCATCCTCAAGGCGATTTCGCCCCCCTCGATGAAGGATTTTGACGGCCTCATTGCCCAGGCCCGCAAGCAAGCCCGCAAAGCCGGAATGAAACGATCCGACGTCGCCGCGGCCGTCGCAAAGGCGCGGCGCGGGCGGTGAAGGCCGTCATCGACACCAATGTGTTTGTGTCAGGCGTTTTTTCACCGGGCCGCCGTACCAGATTCTTCAAGCTTGGCGCGAGGGCAAGCTGCAATGGGTCGTCTCACCTCAAATCCTTGATGAGTATCGGAGGGTGGGGGAAGCTTTGGCTGATCAATTCACGGGCGTTGCGCTCGAACTGATCCTGGAACTCTTAATCGTTAAAGCGCAACTGATTCTCGCCCCTGAACTCCCCGGACCCGTGTGCGATGACCCGGATGATGACAAGTTCTTGGCCTGCGCGCTCGCGGGCGGCGCCAAGTTAATTATCAGCCGAGACAAACACCTCTTAAAGGTGGGTGAGTACCGGGGCGTCCAGGTTCTGAGGCCCCGCGCTTTCATTGATCAATATTTTCCTTAAAAGTCAGACTCCTGTTGAGCACCCTGCACTTACCCTTTCAAAGAAAGCGTTGCAATTCGCCTCCGCCGTGCTTACAATGTAATCACATGGAGTTGGCCTCATGAAAACACGCATCGTAAAGATCGGCAATTCTCAAGGGGTGCGAATCCCCAAACCGTTGATTGAGGAGACAGGTCTCAAAGGCGAGGTCGAAATCAATGCGCACAATGGCGCGCTCATCATCCGCGCCGCCAAGAAGCCGCGCGAAGGTTGGGACGCGGCCTTCAAAATGATGGCTGAGCAGGCAAATGATGCGCCGCCTGGCCCTGATGCGACGTTCCCGACTCAGTGGGACGTGGATGAATGGGAATGGCGGTAAACCGTTTTGATGTCTTCTTGGTAAGCCTCGATCCCACGGTGGGAGGCGAGATCAAGAAGACCCGGCCTTGCGTCGTGATCTCTCCCGACGAGATGAATCGTCACATCCGAACCGTCCTCATCGCGCCGATGACCACCAAGGGCCGGCGGTATCCAACTCGAGTTGAATGCAGCTTCAAAGGCAAGACCGGTCAAATCGCCTTGGAACAAATGCGTAGCGTGGACGTCGCGCGACTTGTCAAGAAACGGGGACATCTCGATAAGGGAACCTCGGACAAGGTGCTAACCGTACTCCAGGAAATGTTCGCCCCATAATCGACGCGCCGTCGGATCATTTCCCCGCAACATACTCAACCTTCACCCCATCATGACGGCCCAGCCCCTCGATAACAAACCGCGCCCTCCACTTTCGTCTTTTTTTCGCTTGACCTCCCCGCAGCCATCGTGGAACGATTCAACCACGCCGGTTTATGGGAGGTCCTGGGCCAATGGGTGGTCGTGAGGGTTATGAACGGATGTATCAAGCCCAGTTCGACGCCCCGTCGCCGGGCGAGACGGTCTACGGCGCCAGTCGCGCGCCGATTCTGAGCCGGGCCACGGGGTTTTTGCGGGGTTTCGATCTGACCATGCAGATCCAGGTCGGCTGCCCCGGCGGGTGTCTCTATTGTTACGTGCCGACCAATGCGTGGTTCACGTCGCACCGCGCCCGCGGGCCGGGGGGCCGGTTGTGGGGGTACCGGGTTTTCAATAAGGACGAGGTCATCGCGCAATTGCGGCAGAACCTGCTGGCCGGGGTCCTCCGCGACCGGACGATCTATTGGAGCGGCGTGACCGATCCCTACGCGGCCCCGCCGGCGGTCACCCGCGGTCTCTGGAAAACGCTGATCGAGTCCCCACCGCCGCTACGGCCTCGGCGGATCGTCGTCCAGACCCGCTTTCGCCCCGACCGAGAGCGGATGGCCGCCTACGCCGCATCAACCGTGCCGTTGGACGGCGGCCCAGCGGTGGTGGTCAGTTTCAGCGTGGGGACCGGACCGGGATGATTTGATCCGCGCGTGGGAGAAATCCACGCCGAAACTCGCTCAGCGACTCGCGACCATCGAGAATCTCAGAGCCGCCGACATCACCGTCATCCCCACCTTGAGCCCATTCGCCCTTTGGGATGACATGCCCGGAACACTGCATCGTTTTCAGCCTTTGGAAATCCCATACATCACCGTCCTGTTCTTCAAACAGCCCCCCCCTTCGTCCCGCGCGGCGACCACTCCGCGAAGGTTCCTCGATTATCTACGTCGCGAATACCCCATGCTCCTGGACGAAACTTGGCAGGGCGAGCGACTGGATGAGATGCGTTGGATCTACGGCCCCGACCGGGTCATCCCCGGCCAAGCCGGATTCGAAACGCTCACGCGCCCGCACACGATTTGCACGTCAAACCAACTTGGGTGCGCACGATAATCTTATAAACCCGCTGATAGGTTCAAAAGGGCTCTGTTTGACGGATGCATGAAAGCACCCATCCGAACTTGACGCGCATTTTTCGGGTATTGTGCCGGATTAACTTGACTGAGGTTTGAGCACGTCTTCCACCCACTGCAGACCGGCCATCATCTGAGGGAAGCCGAGTGTGGGGCAGGTCAGTAGCGCGACCTGACGCAGTGACTCTGGCTCGACGCCCGCCGCGACGGCTTTGCGCGTGTGGGCATGGGCCGCTCCCTCGAGCCGGGCGCCCAGTGAAATGCCCAGTTTAACCAGGGCGATTTCGCGCTTGCCGAGGGGTCCGGCCGCGCGCACCGCGTCGCCGAGGTCGCTATAAGCCTTGGCGATCTCCGGATAGCGTTCGGTGAATTGCCGGAACGGTTTCGGCGGCGGCGGCGGGAATTCATCGGCCGGGGGATTCGACATGAAATCATCTCCTTCACATATTATTTTCGCTGGTCCATCGGAACGAACGCGCGCTTGTCGGCGCCGAGGTAAACCTGACGCGGGCGGGCGATGCGTTGCTCGGGATCGGTCAGCATCTCTTCCCACTGAGCGATCCAACCGCTTGTGCGCGGTATCGCGAAGAGGACCGGAAAGATCTCCATCGGGAAATTCATCGCCTGGTAGATGATGCCGGAGTAAAAATCCACGTTCGGATAAAGCTTGTGCGAAACGAAATACTCGTCCTCGAGCGCGATACGTTCCAGTTCCAACGCAACGTCCAACATCGGATTGCGGCCCGTGACCTCGAAGACCTCGTCCGCGATCCGCTTGATGATGCGCGCCCGCGGATCGTAATTCTTATAGACGCGATGCCCAAATCCCATCAGCCGAACTTCCTTGGCCTTCACGCGCTTGATGTAGTCCGGGATATTCTTTTTGGAACCGATCTCGTTCAGCATGCGAAGCACCTGTTCGTTCGCGCCGCCGTGGAGCGGACCATAGAGCGCCGCCGCCGCGGCCGCGAGGGATACGAAAGGGTCGGCCAACGAGCTGCCGACGCAACGCATGGCACTGGCGCTGCAATTCTGCTCGTGGTCGGCGTGCAGGATAAACAAGACATCCAACGCCTTTTGCAAAACCGGATTGGGTTCGTAATTCGACTCGGTCATCTTGTACATCATGCTGAGGAAATTACCCGTATAGCTCAGGTCGTCGTCCGGATAGACATAGGGGAAACCATGACGATGGCGGTAGGCATAGGCCGCGATGGTCGGCATCTTGCCGATGAGCCGATGGGTCTGGTGTTTGCGCGCCTCGGCGTCGCCGGTGTTCTTCGCGTCGGGATAGAACGTCGAGAGGGCGGCCACGGTGCTGACGAGAATGCCCATCGGGTGCGCGTCGTAGTGGAAGCCGTTCATGAAGTGTTTAATGCTCTCGTGCAACATCGCGTGATGCCTGATTTGGTATTCCCAATCATCAAGCTGCGCTTTGTTCGGAAGTTCTCCATAAAGGATCAGATACGCCACTTCCAAATAGGTGCAATTCTCGGCCAGCTCGTCGATCGGATAGCCACGATAGCGAAGGATGCCTTTCTCGCCGTCGATGAAGGATATGTTGCTCTTGCACGAGGCCGTGTTCGTGAAGGCCGGGTCATAGCTCATCAAGCCGAATTCATCGTCGGTGACCTTGATATTGCGTAGTGCCGAAGCCTTGATCGTGGCCCCCGAATCGGGGTAAATACCGTATTCGATAGGCAATTCGTATTGCGCTCCGGTCCTATTGTCCGTGATTGTCAAGGTGTCGCTACCCATGATTGTCGATCTCCTTTACCTACGTCCCGCCATCATCCTTCTTTCCCACAAGAGAATTCAACCGGATTCTTCGCCATGCCCCAGCGCGGTCGGGCGTAGACCCTTGGGATATATGATTAGGGAGTCTTATTCGGCCGCCGGATTGTTCCGTTGGTTCCATTGAGCGCCGTTATCAATAGTCGCGCGTTTGAAAACAACACCCGTTTCAAAAAAAATGATGGCCGGTCTCGGTCCCGAGCGGTGCCACCGGTTCTTGTATGCGCAATCAGGCCGGGCCCGGGGCGTCGAACAGCGCACGGCAGGCCGCCTCGTCGGCGCGGAGCTGTTCGATCAGGGCCTCGACCGATTCGAAGCGGCGCTCCTCGCGCATTTTGGAGATGAACGTGACCGTCAGCTCGCGGCCGTAGAGATCGCCCTGGAAGTCGAACAGGTGCGCCTCGATCGCCCGGCGTTTGTTCTCGAAGGTCGGACGCACGCCGATGTTCAGCATCCCATCGTAGTGGCCGCCGGGCCCCTCTTCGTCCAGAACGACGCGGACGGCATAGACCCCGTCGCCGGGGATAAGCTGGTTCACGGGGGGATCGAGGTTGGCCGTGGGGAAGCCGATGGTTTGGCCGCGCGCATCGCCCTTGATCACCAGACCGGTCACACTATAGGGGCGGCCCAGAAGGCGCACCGTCAGGTCCAGCCGTCCATCTTGGATCGACTGGCGCACTCGGGTGGAACGGACGGGCGCGCGGTCGTCGCTCAAGGTTTCCAGGACATCCAGCTCGATGTCGCGCGCCCCGCAAAATGCTCGCAACAGCTTGACGTCGCCCACCCCCTTATGTCCGAAGCGGAAGTCGGGACCGCAGGTGATCGAGCGCGCCCGGCAGCCCTCCAGGACGATCTCCTCGAGAAACCGCTGGGCCGTGATGCCCGCGAACTCAGCCGTGAAATCGACCATCATGCACAGGTCCGCGCCGCATTGCTCGATCAGGCGGATTTTTTGCTCCGGCGTCGTGAGAAAGCGCGGCGCGTAAGGCGGTGCGAGGAGCGTCAATGGGTGCGCGCGAAAGGTGAGCGCGAGCGACTTGATGCCCAGCTCGCCGGCGCGGCGGGCGGCGTGGTTCAGCAGCAACTGATGGCCGCGGTGGACCCCGTCGAAGACGCCGACCGACATGCAAACGCCCCCAACACGGGCTGGCCGCAAGGATTGTAGGTCGCTGAACAGTTGCATGAGCGTTCCTAGTTCTCGATTTGCCCGACCCAAGGGCGACGCGATCAGGCCGAATTGCCCCGCCGACCGGTCAGTTCCAGCATGACAATGACCCCGAACAACATCGCGAGCGCCGACAGATGCACCAGGGCCTCACCCCAACCGAGCTGGCGCAGCGGGAGCGCAAGCAAGCCGCAGGCGCCGGCGAGCAGAGCGATCGTGAACGTCGCGGCCCTCACGCTGAATCCCATCGCCAGCAGCCGATGCGAGAAGTGGCTGCGGTCGCCGACCATTAACGGCCGTCCTTCGCGGCGGCGGATATAGAGGACCGACAGAGTATCAAACAGCAGCACGCCCATGATCGCCAGCGGCATCAGGACGGGCAGCGCCGACGAGCACCCCAACTCGAAATAGGTGATCAGGATCGAGAAGACCGCCATTAGATAACCGACCGTCAGGCTGCCCGCATCGCCCATGAACAGCGAGGCGGGATGAAAATTATAGATCATGAACCCCGCCAGCGTCCCCGCCAGACACAGGAACAACGCCGGAAGCCACAATTCGCCCCCCTGAAGGGCCGCCGCGACGAGGACCAGGCAGATGACCAGCGCCACCGAGCCGGCCAGGCCGTCCATGTTGTCGAGCAAATTAAAGGAATTCGTCAGCACAAGCACCCACAGGGCCGTGGCCAGCCATCCGATGGGGCCGGGAAGGAATCCGCGGATCGTGATGTCGGCGCCCACCAGGGGGACGACCGCGAGGAGCTGGACGGCCAGCTTGGTCTTCGGCCCCAGGGGTCGCAGGTCGTCGGTCAAACCGAGCGCAAAGACCACCCCCGCGCCCCCAAGGACCGCCCATACCTGAACGCGGATGCCGGCGATGTTCTCGAGATACGGCCCCAGCGCCGACAGACCGGCGGGCAAGCGCGAGGCAAGCGCATCCGCCCCGATCATCCCCCCGGCCACCAGCAATCCGAACGTGGCGAAGATGCCCCAACCGCCGGTCATCGCGATGGCCCGATCGTGCGCCTTGCGGCCCTCGGGCTGGTCGAGCAACCCCCAGATTCGCCCCAAGCGGCGGGCGACCGCGCACAGGACCGCCGACAGCGTCAAAGCGACGAGAAAAACGGCGATGTAGAGAACCAGCCAATGCATGGTATTGCGAGTTGGATGCTTTCAAGCTCACGGTGATCCCATAAACCCATGCAGCTTGACAAAACACCCCTTTGATGGCAAGCGCGACGCGGTTGAAAGGCAATGGGACGCAGATTTTACGGATTGGGCGGATTTTCACGGACCAAGCCCGGCGTCATGAAGCCAGCCAAAACGATCTCGCGCCATAATCAAGATGGGGACGACGATGAGGGCGAATACCTTAAAGGCACCTCTAAAAATTCAGTCCCGGCAGGGACGATTGCTTTCAGCCCGCCACGCAAGTGGCGGGAAATCAAACCAATAAAGAATTGGAGTCCCATCGGGACGACCGCAAACCGGATTTTTAGAGGTTCCATTAAGCATGTTTAATAGATCTCAAACGCCAATGCGGCGGGTGCTGAGATTCTGAACAATCATTCCAGCCCAAACAAGACCATGCCTGAAATCCGCCGTGCCGATAGCTCGCTCAAGCAAACAGCTCGCTGATCTCCCCGAAGTCCATCGGTCCCTTCGGCGAGATGCTTTCGATATACTCAAACGCGCGGCCCGAGGGGGTTTGCGTGACTTTCTTGGTCCAGTCGATGCCCATCAGGGAATAGATCGTAATCAGGACGTCCTCGGGATAGATCGACCGTCCCTTATGCCAGCCCGTCTCGGTGGGGTGGGCGCCGATTTCGTCGGTTGCGCCGATGACCTTTCCGCCTTGGACCCCCGCGCCGGCGAACACACCGACGCCGGCATAGCGGTAGTGATCGCGCCCGCCGCCCATCGTCAATTCGCCCGGCGTGCGGCCGAATTCGCCCATGCAGGCGATGAAAACCCTGTCGATCAGGCGTTCTCCCTGGGCGTCTTTTCGCGACTCAAGGTCGTCGAGCAGGTTGGACAGGGCGGCGTCGAGTTGGCCGCACAATGAATATTGGCCGGCACCCGCGGCGTAGGCCCCGCCGTGCAGGTCCCAGCCTCCGTGCGAGATGAAGATGAATTTCGCCCCCGCATCGGCCTCAACCATATTGCGGGCCATGACGCAGGAGTCGCCCAAGCCCGTCGCGCCGTAACGCGCATGGTCCTCCGCTGGAACGCTGAAGACCGGCCCGGCCTTGGGGTTGTCGAGCATCGGGTAGGCCGACTGATAATAGGCGTCGATATCGCTGAATATCCGGCCCCGGTGCGGGTCCGTCTCGCGCCAGCCGCGGTCAAGCCTGCCGAGCAACTGCCGACGCCGTTGATAATCCCCTTTCTCGCTGTCGGAGAGGACAAAGGGCGGCGGCGAATCGCTGAACATCGCCATGGGGGCGTGCGCCGACGGCAACATGCCGGGCCCGACGAGCGAGGACGTATCCATGTTCATCGCGACGAAGGGCGGGAGGAAGTCCGATGCCCGGCGCTGGTCCCGGGTTTCATAGGCGATCACCGAGCCGACCGATGGGATTTCCTGAAGTCTGGCCGGGCTGAGGATTCGCCCCGCCTGCAAGTAATAGGTGCCCCTTGCGTGCTCGGCCTCCCATGCCTCAAGCGAGCGGATGATGGCATACTTGTCGAGGCGTTTGGAAAGCTCCGGCATCAACCCCACCGGCATGCGGACGCCCGGCTTGACGGTCTGGATATCAAAATCCTCCGGCGTCCATTTGCCTTCCTTCACGTCGAAGGTGTCAAGCTGGCTGGGGCCGCCCTGTAGGAACAACAGGATGCAGACATCGGCCCCGCCGCGCATCTTGGCCGAGGATTTCGCCTCGACGTTGCTCGCCCTGAGGATCGGCGCGAGGGAGTAACCCAGGACGCTGACCCCGCCGATTCTCATAAAGTCTCTACGCGTCAGTCTCGGGATTTCAAGTGCCATGATCAGGGGCCCCCTTCCGAAGCTCCAGAGAAGAGAATATCAGTAATTGACGATGAACTCCAGCTTATTGACCAGGGCCCATTGGAGGTCCTCCGCGCCCCGGTTGCGGTAGATTTCGATGTGTCGCATGCCCTCATTCAATTCCTCGGTCGTGGGGAAGCGCGCCAGCGTCGCCAGAAACAGTTCCTCGACGATCTCGACGTTCGTCTTGACCGGTTCTTTGTGCAGCAGTCTGTCGAGCGTGCTTCCCTCGGTGCCCGAGAGGATCTTCTTCTTCACCACGTCGCTGTTGAGCATCAGCGAGGCCTGGATGACCGAACTCTTGGTGTCGGCCTGTTTGGTCAGCCGGTTGCTCTGGCCGAAGAAATCCAGGAAGCGCTTCAGTTCCGCATCGGCCGGCGGCCCGCCGGTGGCCATGACGTATTCAATCCCATGCCCGAACACATTGGTCGCCTTGCAGAGCGCGTCATAGATCTCTTCGGCGGAAAGCCGCCGCGCCAGCTTCCGCGCGTAGTAACGATCATACTCCGGCTTGTATTCCCCCTCGAAGTGGGAGGATAGCTGATAGGCCTTCGATCGGCAAATCGCGCGCATCAGCAGGCGCAGATCGAAATTCACGCTTTGGAAATACTGGCCGAGGGCATCGAGGAGCTCCGGATGCGACGGCTGAATAGTCCAGGGCGGCGGAGGAGGATTCTCCGGATCCTGACGCGCCAAGTCCCAGTTCAGGGGCGGGTCCACGATGCCGACGGTCATGAACCTGGACCAGATCAGGTTCGCCGTGGCCTTGGCGAACTGCGGATGCGTGGTGATCATCCGCGCATATTCCACCCGCCAATTCACTCCCTCCCGCGGCTGTTCCTTGGTCAGGATAAACTCGGGAAAAACATCGGCGGTCAGATCTCGCTTGGTGCGCAGGACGCTCGGGGCCTCCATGCGGTAACCCATGCCGCCCCAAATCGTGGGGGCCGACGTGAATTCGAAATGCTTGTTGAAGTCCTCCGGCGAGGCGATCTTGCCCTGCCAGATGTTCTCGGGACGCAGCGGCGGGCCGTCGAGCAACGTAAACGGATTACCCACCAACGTGCCCCGAATAATGCGAAGGTTGCCGAAAAACGCCGCCTGCCGCCAGAATTCGACCCGCTTTCTCTTCGAGAGCCACAGGTTGATGTCCTTGAGGTTTGGATAGCCGTCATGACAGGAGATACATTCCAGGTTCACGCCGAGGAACGCCTTGGTCGTGTGAAGCCCGATTTCGTCGCAGGTATCCTCGTGCATGATGTCCGCGCACCGGATGCCGTCGACCTGATGCCGCATCAGGTAGCCCGCCGATCCGGAAACCTCGCCCCCCAGCGCCGTTTCCGTCAACATCTGACGCACGACGTAATCATAAGGCAGATCGTACAGGAGGCACAGCCGGATATACGTGCGGATAGAACCCGTGCGGTACAGGTCGCAGAAGAAATAGGTCCACTTGCTGAGGAACGGTTCCTCGACCAGCCAGGGGCCCTTGTAATCCTCGTTGCCCGGCTTATCCATGAAGTCCAGACCCAGCAGATGCTCGATCAACTCGTTGCGCTTTTCGGGGTCGGGGTCGGCCACGAACTTGCGCACGGCATCAGCGTCGGGCAGGCGTCCCCACAGGTCCAGATAGATCCGGCGGATGAACTCATTGTCGCCGCAAAGCTCCGCATGCGGGATGTCGTCGCGGGTCATCTTCCCGAAGATGTGGTCATCGATGAAGTTTTCGGCGATCTCGACGACGGCCGGAGAAGAGGGGGGCGATTGCGCCGCGATCTGGTCGGTCAATTCCGTCGCCGCTTCGCGCTCCGACTCTTCGGTCAGGACGTGCATCTGTTGGGCCAGCATCTGGACGTAGACGGCGAGATCGGCGATCTGCTCGGGACTAAACTCGTCCTTTTGCGCTTTCATGGTCGTATCGGAAACGCCTTCGCGGATCGTCTTCTCGATCTCCGCCAGCGCGCCGCCATGGCGCCAAACCTTATCCACCAGGTTCATGTTCGCATCGGCGGCGTTCCCATCGCTCTCGTGGCAGATCGAGCATTTGGATTCAAACGCCGCGGCGGCGAACTCCAATCTCTCACCCGCTAGGGGGATTGCCTCCGCTTGCGCCTCCCGCGCCGGGTCCGCTGCTTCCGGTTCCGACGATTCGGCCTCGGCGGCTTCAGCCGGCGCATCGGACTCCGTGACTGCGATTTCGGGCTGATCGGCGTCGGGGGAAACTACGGATTCGCTATTGGCGGCATCCGCCGGTTCCGCCGCGGGCGTTCCGGGCGAACTCGCACCGGCGCCGGCCATGCTTATGAGCAAACCCGTGAGGAGGGCAAGTGCCCTAAAATGAAAGACCTTCATACTACATCGCCCGTGGTTTCATCCAGACCGATCAACCCACCTACGCCATAAATCTGAGCAAATATCATGCCACTGATCGTGCGGCGGCGACAACGATCATTAAATATCATGCCACTGATCGTGCAGCGGGGGCAACGATTATTTGACTCCGAAAAAGGCCAACCGTCAAGGATGCTTCGATAATCGTTCGAGGACCTTGGAGAGAAACGGGTGCCCGAAATTCAGTTGGATCAGCTCGGCGATCCCCGGGTCCAGCGAGCGGTCGCGACGGGGCCGACGGCGGCGGTTGCAGGGGAAGTCGAAGGCGTCGTCTTGGATCGAGAGCACCCGCGGGCGGCCGTCGCCGAGCGCCAGCGGCCACAGGGCGCAACTGCGCGGTTTGGTGCGATAGGGGTCCAGCCCCAGCTCGAGCGCGGCCGTGTGCAGCGAACAACGCGTCTCGCCCGATGCGTTGCGGTAGGCAAACACGCAGCGGCCATGTTCATCCGTATCGAGAACGATCTGCCGCGTTTCATCTTCCTCGAAGGGGTTGACCCAATCCTTGCCTTCGCGCAACCAGGACGCGTGTCGCGAGGCGTCTGGCATGCAACCGGTGATCCGTTCCATTTCCCGCCGACCCACCGTCACTTCGTAACTTGAACAACAGCAGCCCCGTTTCTTGCAACGTGCCGGATCGTAACGATGCGTGATCCGCACAAGGGCGCCCAAGTCGACGAGCAGGTTTTGGATGCGGGGGAGGGAGGTCGGGTTTCGGGTTTCGGGTCTCGGGTCTCGGGTGATAAAGCTCAAAAAGTCTCTCCTCCCATCTACAGTCTGACCACATCATTCTCACGAGACCCCCAAAACCCGAAAGGGAAACTCGATACCCGACTCTTACTTCTCCTCCCCCAAGCGGTCCTCATAGTGCTCAAACAACTTCTGGCGTTCAGCGGGCCCGAGCAATACTTCGGGGGTCATAAAAACGATCAGCTCACGCACCAGCTCCGAGGAATCCTCCTTGGTGCCGAAGAGCCAGCGCAGGCCCGGGATGCGGCCCAGAACGGGCGGGCGTCGTTTAATGTCCACCTTGGTATCGATCAGGATGCCGCCGATGACCATCGTCTCGTCGTCATCGATCGCCAGTTTCGTTTCAAACTCGGTGTTGTCGGTCACGATCTGATCGTTGATGATCACGCCCTCGCGCACGCGGCTGTTCTCCAGGATCATCTGCAGCATGACCTGATTGTCGACGTTGATCGTCGGTTTGACCAGCAACGTCAGTCCGACCGGCCTATATTGGATTTGGGTCGTCTGTCCCGCGGTATCGGTTTGGTTGCCGGCCTCGAAGGCAATCTCCGAGCCGACGACCAGCCTGCCCTGTTCATTGTTGTTGAGTGCCGGGAACGGTTCGGAAACCACCCGCGAGTTGGTGTTCTTGAGCAAAAGCTGCACGAGTAGCGCCACGTTAACGTTGGCCCCGAGCACGACGTTGCCGGCCCGCGTCGTCGTTTCGGCGGTTCGGATCACCTCGCCCGCTTCTCGAGTGCTGATGACGTCGGTCGGGCTGCGTGAGCTGGGTCCGAAGCTCTCGATGAAGCCCAGGTTGGACAGGCCCAGGATTGCGTTGTCGAGTTCGGCCGGGTCAATTGAATTGGGATCGGGCGTGCAGAATCATGTCGTGCAGCTTCTCGTGCATCGTGAGCAGCTCGAAGATGCCCACCCGGCCCCGGTAGCCGCGCTCCAGACATTCCTCGCAGCCGTCCGGCTCGAAGACCCGCTCAGGCAAGTCGGTCACGTCGAACTGCCTGGCCAGGATCGGGTCGGGCGCCGCCGGCGCGCGGCACGAGGCGCACAAACGCCGCACCAGGCGCTGCGCAAGCACGCCTTGGATCGACGAGGCGATCAAAAAGGGCTCGACGCCCATATCCAGCAGCCGTGTCACCGCCCCCGGCGCATCGTTGGGGTGGAGCGTCGAGAAGACCAAGTGGCCGGTCAGCGCGGCGCGGATGGCGATATCGGCCGTCTCGCGGTCCCGAACCTCGCCGACCATGATGATGTCGGGGGCCTGGCGGACGATCGCGCGCAGGCCGTGGGCGAAATCGAGCCCGCGCCGCGGCCGCACCGGGATCTGGGTGATCCCGGCGATCTGATACTCGACGGGAACCTCGATCGTGATGATTTTCTTCTCGGGCGTGTAAATCTAGATCAGGCTGCCGTAGAGGGTGGTCGTCTTCCCGCTGCCGGTGGGGCCGCAGATCAGCAAGTCCCGTACGACCGGTGCAACAGCGATGAATAGCGCTCGCGGATCGATTCCTCCATGCCCAGGTGGGTCAGATTGAGCAGTGACTCGTCCTTGTTGAGCAGGCGCAGCACCACGCTCTCGCCATGGATGGTCGGCACGGTCGCCACGCGCACGTCGACGCGCTCACCGAGCAGGTTGACGCAGAACTGGCCGTCCTGCGGGACGTAGCGCTCGGCGATGTCCATCCCGGCCATGATCTTGACGCGTGAGATGATCGCGGACTGGAGGTGCTTGGGGGGGCGGCATCTCGTGCAGGATGCCGTCGATGCGGTATTTGATCTTGAGCTGGGCCTCGAACGGCTCGATGTGAATGTCGCTGGCACGTTGCTCGATGGCGTTGGAGACGATCATGTTGACCAGGTTGATCAACGTCGGCTCGCGCGCCATCTCTTGGAGGTCGTGCAGGTAGATTTCCTGGTCGCCGCCGGCCTCGCCCTCGATCTTCTCCATGCCCTCGATCATGCTCTCGACCGTGACTCCGTAGAGTTCTTGCAGGTAATGGGCGAAGTCGCTTTCGCGCGCGACGGCGAGTCGCACGGGCCGGCCCGCCAGGAATTCGAGCTCGGCGCGCACCTCGGCGGCCAGCGGGCCGGTCGCGACGCAGCGCAGATAGCCATTCTCGCCGGCCTGAGGCAGGACGCGGCTGGCCTGGGCCAGCGAGGCCGGGATCAGGTCCTTCAGCGTGGGGGCGGGGGGGCTCGGTGAGGTCCCAGAGGGGGACGTCGGCCTGGACCGCCAGTGCCTGGGCCAGTTGGTCCTCATTGATGAAATTCAGCGAGCGCATCACGGCGCCCACAAGGGGCCGGGGTTGGGCGTGGGCCTGGACGTCAAGACAGTGATCCAGCCGCTCTTGGCTGATCAGACCATTTCCCGCGAGCCAGGCGCCCAGTAACTTCTTAGCCACGATGTTCCCTTTTGGAGCCTCGATGATCAAAGCTCCTCGGCCTCAAATAATGCGCCGAATCCTCCACGCGACAGCGACCCGCTAGCGGCGGGAGTCAGATGGAATGTTTTGCGACAACGACGACTTCCATCGCAACATCTTCAGGAGGTAGCCTCGGTTTCCGCTAAAACCGGACTTGGAACGTTCGCGATTTGGTTTGGATCGGGTGTCATGCTATCCATGATGTCCGATGATGGTCGTCCGTGTCACCCTAATCTTCAGAGTTCCCGTCCTCGCGTCCTCGGAATCGAGCCGAAGGGCCCCGAGATGGCCGGGCATCGGCGGTCATTTCTCCCGATCCCCTGGACTTCCCCACGGGCCGACACACCTCCGACATCCGTTGCGGCAGACTCCCTCTGATGCTTGGACGCAGGAGTTATCGAAAAGTTTCACATAAAATCAAACGTTGCGTGGCACTGTTGAGCCTAGCGCGCCAGCCCCGGACTAATTCTCTTGCATCCTCGCGGCTCGATGCGGATAAACTGAAACGATTGAGCACGGTTTGGCGCCAGTCCAACCCGTTATCGGAGTGATTGAACAGCACCGTGCCGTAGGGCGGGCACGGGGGACTCACGCGCGCGTCACGGGAATTCGTGTCGGCGAACGGGTGGCCCTCCTCGGCCAGAGCTGGATTCCGCGGCTCGGCGTCGCCAATTGGGAACTCTATTCATCACGGACGAAAAAGGGCGACGATGGCCCGGGCGAAGAAATCCACCGGTAACACGACCCCCTCCTCCCCGTCGGACGCCATGCCGCCAGGCGCCCAGGTCTCGCCGGGGGCGGATTTTCCCCTCAGGCTGGAGCTATTGTTGAGGGACCCGCCCGGCCCGGCCGGCGTGGACCCATTCGTGGTGCTGAACGATGGGGGGGAGCACGCGCGCGTTTACCTGGGCCGGATCCTGGCCGGCCAGCGGACCGTGCTGCGCCACGTGGCTGTCAAACTGGCTCCGCGCCGAGGTCAGGCGTCCGGGATCGAAGGCCAAACCCTGAGCAACGCCCAGCGGCTGAGGCGCTGGGAACGCGAGTGGAAGCATTATCGCGCGATGGCCGAGGTGCCGGCCGGGGTGACGCCGGTCTATTTCATCCAGCCGGGCCAGGCACTGGCCGGCTCCGAGCCGCGTCCGCTGATCTGGCCGCCGCTCATCTTCTGCGCTCTCACCCGGTCGCTGCTCCAACCACGTTCGCGCCAGGGGGGACGGCTGAGCGTTTGCCGCGACGATTCCGTCCTGACCCAAAACGGCCTGCCGCCCCACGGAGGATCGTATACGTTCCTCTGGGACGCCGAGGCGGTTGCGGCGGGCGAGGCGCCCACGTTTTACCAAATCCCGGCCCCCGGAGCCGAGCAGACCGTCGGCCCGGCCGAGCCATTCGACGCCTGCCTGCGCGCGACCGCCGAGCTGCTGGCCAATCCGGGCGAGCTGGTCGCTCGCGGCTCGGACGGGGGGCTGGCCCACATCGTCGAGATCGCCCGCGACTTCCCGGCCATCCTGGACGAGGAGGTGCGTAAGAAGCTGGTCGCGGAGGACCCGGTCAAGGTATTCAGCCCTTGGCACCTGGACGAGACGCCCGTGCTGGTTTTGGAGCTTAACCGCTTCCACTACGATGAATTCTGCGACCTGCTTGGGGGAATCGAGGGCAAGACCTTCGCCACGCGTTACGGCGGTCCAAAAGCGGCCGTCGGCCAGCGCTTGCGTTTGGGCGACAGTCTGAACGGCGAGGGGTCTTCGCCCCGGCTCCTGTTCTCCGCCGACAGCACGGGGTTGGACGCGGTCGAGCGGTTCCGCCTCAAGTGGTCGCTGTTCTCCCAACTCTGCGGCGCGACGCTGGTGTATCAGCGCCGTTGCGGCGCCCCACATCTACGCCTCTCGCCCCGCCACGTCATGGTCCAGGTCGAGCCGAGCGGCGAGGGGCTGCCCTCGTTATGGAACTTCCAGACCCGATTGATCAGCCTGGGGTCGCCGACGCTCGAAGTCGAGGGGATGGACCTGCCCGAGATCTTCGTCCCGCCGCTGGGCACCGACCCGCTCTATCAGGCCGAATTGGTGCGCAACAGTTCGTTCGGCATTGCCCAGCGCGGCGATTTCCTGCTCACGGGCGTCGAGAAAAGCAAAGCCGAGGGCCGCTCCGAGGTCGTCGCGCAAATCCATCACGAAGGCATCGGGCTGCGCTGGCTCAGCCCCAAAGACCACATGCTGGTAACGCTGGGCAAGCATCTGGTCGCCGAAGCCGAGATCGAATTCATGGCCCACTGCGATGAGAGCAAGGATTACTCGGGCCGGATCATCTATCTGAAGAGCCTCCCCCTGGAGCTGGACAAAGACAAGGTGGCGGCGCTGGAAAAGTTGAAGGGGATTCGAGTGCCCAACGCCCAGTTCCGCCTGCTGCCCACGATGCACGTCCCATGCGATCTGTTTAGCCTGGGGATGCTGCTTTACCGCGCGATGATCGTCAACGACGGCCAGGGGATCGGCGAGGTCGCCCTGGCGCTCGACGGGCTGCGTCAGGACCTCAATTCACTGGCGGTGGTTGAATGCGTGGAAGGCCAGGAAGCCTCCTTCTGGGAAGCCTTGCTCAGTGGCCACCGCAATCTGGACGCGGCCACGATCTTTGACCGCCCTCAGATATTCTTCCACGAACATCAGCGCGCCCCGGACCGGCCCAACGCCATCCCCAAGTGCCTGTGGCACGAGGTCATGGCGCTGGGTCTGAAGCTGGTCACGCTCAACGAGGATTTTAGTTTCTGCGCCAATCACGGTGACTACGATCCGGAGTATCCCTCGGCGCGACTGGAGCCGCTGACCCGGCGCGTGGCGGAGATGGGCCGCAAGATCGACACCGCCTTGTTCTCATTCACCGCCCGCAACGCCGAGATCCGCCAGGCCCTCGAGCATGTCGCGCCGGAGATGACGATCTCGTGATGGCCGCGAAAAAAGCTACTCCCCTGATCTGTCTGGAGGTCATCGCCGGGCCGCTCGACGGTCTGCGCTACGAGGGCAAGCAGGGCATCGTCCAGATCGGGCGCTCCGATGGGACCGGCTCCGATAAAAAGCGCAACGACCTTGTCCTCCAGCGCGACTCCTATGCCTCGAGCTTCCATGGGAGGGTCTCCCACGCCGACGGCCAGTGGACGCTGAAAGACCTCAACAGCACCAACGGCACGTGGGCGGCCGGTCGCAAGCTGGCCAAGGGGGAGCAAACCACGTTGGTCGCAGGCGAGGTCTTCGTGGTGGGGAACACGGCGATCCGCCTGGGGACCAAGTCCTCGGGTCTGCCGCCGGTCGACCCGACGGCCTCGGCGGGATTATCGCCGGCCACCCAGACCATGCTCAATCGGGCCAGGAACGTTGCCCGCGAGCAGCTAAGCCCGTGGATCGGTGCCTCGCACGTCTTTCGGGTCATCGCCGGCTCCGACGCCCCGCCGCTGCCCGAATTCTTCCAGTCCGTCCATCTGGACTCGGCGGCGACGGCCGACATTATCACTGAATTCGATTACTGGCAAGGCGAGCTGGAATGGATCGGCAGCAACGTGCTGCGCGGCAGGCGCACACCCGAACACATGCTCAAGAACGTCCTGTCGACGCCCCGACTGCAATTGATCCTGACCCTGGCCGACCGCGTTCGCGAGAGGGCTTCGGCGCCCCACGTCGAGCCGATCCACCTGCTGGCCGGTATGTTTCTGGAACCCGGCAATATCGTGGTCCTGGCGCTGTCGGCGGCGGGTTACTCGGCCGACCAGCTCGCCGCCGCGGCCAAAAAGATCATCCAGGGCGAGGAGGAGCCGGATGAAGAGGAGGATCGGGCGCCCGAGCGCGAGGCGACCGTGCAGGTGCAGTTGCCGATGCCCGCCGCGGTCAAGCAGCGCGAGGCGGTCGATCCGGAGACGTGGCTCCTTGCGCGCCAAATGATGGACCGGCTGCAGTCGGTTCAAAACGAGTATCACATGGCCGAGCCCGAGGCGCGCTTCGAAGCGATCTGCAAGGCCGCGCGAGAGGGCCTGCAGAAGGCCCCGCCCGCCAAGCGCCTGGCGATCGTCGACGAACTCCATTATCTCTTCCCCGTGCTCGAAGAAGCCCTGGCGCCTCCTCCCTCGATCTTCGCGGAGGCGCCCAAGGAGGCTCCGGTCGGGCCGGCGGAAACGACCGACAGCCACCCGGAGCCCGATAACATGCCCGACATGGCCGCGGCGAGTGACGAGCTGGAAACGGGCGTGGACACCGATTATCTGCTCAATCAGATCTTCGGCAGCGAGAAGATCGCCCAGTCGATCAGCGAGATGGACGAGAGGAACAGCTTTCTGCGGCTGATGCAGCACCTTTATACGTTCGCGTTGGAGATGGAGCAGCTCGCCAAGGGGCTGGTCCAGTCGTTGCAGGGCGGCGCCGGGGGCGAATCGCGCTACTTCCTGCCCTTCACGGCCCACGATCTGCGCATGATGGTGCAGAAGATACTGGAGGATAAAGACGAGAGGGAGACGGTGGGAAATATCCGCCTCTACCTCTATGATCTGAGCAACTGGATCGTGGCGCTGGTGGCGGCCCACCAGAAGGCCACCAGCCAGTGGTACGGGGAGCTGTGGGAGCGCATCAGCCCGTTGGCGATCCAGGACGAGGCCAAAATCTCCTCACTCAACAAAGCCCTGGGCCAGAGCAAGGCGGAGCTGTGGAAGACCTATGAGCAGGTGGCCGTGGACCTCAAACCCGAGATCGTCGAGGACGAGTTCAACGAACGGATCGGCAAGCTGGTCACCGAGGAGTTCCGCCGCATGAGCTCTCGCGGCTGAGGGCGGGCGACATTTCCATGGTTGGCGTTTTTCGCAACCCGTATATTTTAACGGGGAGAGGGAAATGCGGGCTAAAAAGGGACACTGGCGTTGTTGATCCTGATTACGAATAATGGCGGGCGTTGAACAGGCGCGAGTTCCGCCCCCCCCAGGCGCGTGGACTCGGGGGCCAAGACCCACCGGGAGGATGGCATGATGAAGCGGCACGTTTGTCTTTTGTTGGCACTGGCCTTGACCGCGGCCGGCTGCAAGAGCGTTCCGATCAAGACGCGTGAAATCCTCTTTTATCGGTCCGATGACCTCAATGACGGC
Source organism: Candidatus Sumerlaeia bacterium (assembly GCA_963580245.1). Taxonomy (GTDB): domain Bacteria; phylum Sumerlaeota; class Sumerlaeia; order MVZB01; family MVZB01; genus CAUZJO01. The sequence goes on from CAUZJO010000004.1 coordinate 19,465, forward strand.
CGTCCCTGCGCCGTCGATATCATCTATCCGAGAGACTACGAGCAGTTTCAGGAGATCACGCGCGAGATCGGCCCCGAGAAATGGTTCAAGAGCGACCTCTATGATCGCGTGTATAAAGACGATCCCTGGCTGGAGCGCAAGATGACCCGTGCGCGGCTCGATGTGAAGGTGCCCGAGGATGAATACATGGTCATCTTCGCCGAGTTCAGTAATCCCGACCCCAATCCCCCGCGTGGGCATCGCGCCTACCTGGTCTATGAGGAAGAAATGCAGCCCAAGGCCAAGAAAACCGAATACATCTGGGTCCACGATGGCAGTCTGGAGCGGCTGCGCAAAAAGCCCAAGCGGATGCGGCGCGACCGGGACCGTGACCGGAGGGGCCGGGATCGGGATAGCGACCGGGACAAGGATTGATCGGCCCAACCCCTGGGCCGTTAACGGAGAATTCTTCGTACTCGTAACTCGTAACTCGTAATCGAACATTCTCGATCATCGAGAGAAGAACGGAACATCGATTACGAATTACGAGCACGAGCACGAAGGTGAGCATGAGAGTAGGGGACTTGAGGTAAGGCGGACGATGAGCGAGTTCATGGAGATCAACTGGGGCGAGGGGATGTTTTTGCGGCCCCACCACTTGCAGCAATTCAGCCGCTATCGGCGGATCGCGTTGCAGCGCGAGATCGCCATGTCGCGGCCCTTCGCTTACGGCGTCCAGGAGATCAACATCTCGACGGCCGAACTCGAGGGTTTCGTCTTCTCGATCCGCTCGTGCAATATCCGGCTCAAGGACGGCACGCGCATCATGGCGCCGCACAACGGCGAGTTCGAGCCGCGTGATTTCAAAAAGGAATTGGACGCGGCCGCCGGCGTGCTCGACGTCTGCGTCGGCGTGCCGCTGCTGATGGAACGCGAACCCAACACGCTAACGATGTCCGAGGAGTCCACCCTCTATCACCGCCGCTACAAGGCGATGGTCGTCGAAGTGGTCGACGAGAACACCGGAGCCAACGGCCAGGCCATCGAGATGCGCAAGTTGAGCCCGCGCATTTTGTTCAAGGGCGAGGACATGGCCGGCTATGAGGTGATGCAAGTCGCCCGCATCGAGCGTTCGGGGTTCGAGGACAACAAACCGATCCTCTCGCAAAACTTCATCCCATCGATCCTGGTCATGGAAGCCTGGCCGCCGCTGTTCGATTACTGCAAGGACATCTACCAGCAACTGATGGCCAAGAACCGCTCGCTGATCAGTCAGATCGCGGGGCGCAAGATCGCGTTCGGTTCGGAGGGGGTCGGCGGCCCCGAGGCGATGCTCAAGCTCAACATCACCAACCGCTACGCCGCCTTCCTGCGCCAATGGACGAGCATGCCCAACCTGCATCCGTTCGACGTGTTCGTCGAGCTGTGCCGCCTGGCGGGGGACCTGGCAATCTTTGATGAATCGCGCTCGGTGCCCGATATCCCGCTCTATAACCACGACGACCTGGGCGGCTCGTATCTCGACCTGCTGCGCGTCCTTGAGCGACTGATCAACAACATCCTGCCGACCACGTTCATCAAGCGGCGCTTCGAGCCCGTCGAGAACCGTCGCGAGGTGGCCCTGGAGGACGAATGGCTGCTGCCCGAAGTCGAGTTCTACCTGTGCATCGAGAGCGATCAGGACGACGACAAGATCGACCGGGAAGTCTCGTTCCTGAAGATGGGTTCGGTCGAGGACCTGCCCACGCTGATCAACCGCCGCCTACCGGGGTTGATGCTGCGCCGGATTCGGCGCACCCCGATCGGCTTGCCCGACCGGCCCAATTACCACTTCTACCGTATCTCGCGCGAGGGCCGGTTCTGGGACAGCTTGCTCGAGACCAGAGTGCTCTCGGCCTATGGCCTGGCCGACGAAACGCTCGAACTGGACCTGTATATCTTGCTTAGACCGGAGAAGGAGGGGGAATGACGGGGCAATCGGCCACCGCCGCCCATCCCCGGAACCCCGTCGTGAAACATATCGTGCTCGTAACTCGTAATCGAAATCCCGGTCATGCTCCAATGCTTGAGACCGTCCCATTACGAATTACGACCACCGACCGGCCAGGGGTGATTCGATGACGCTGAATGAATTGGCCTCGGACCTGTTCCTGTTTCTGGTCACGTTCCGCCGCCAGGTCCGCAAAGGCCTGATCCCCGACATCTATCAGGTCCGCTCGCAACTGCTCGAGATCTTCGAGACCCAGCAGCAGCGCGCAAGCGAGGATCCCAAACTCGAAAAGCAATACCAAAAGGGGCGCTATCCGTTGGTGGTGACCGCCGATGAGATACTGATCAACGCCAACTGGGCCTATTCCAGTCAGTGGGAGGACGAGATCCTCGAGTACGAGTTCTTCAAGACGCGCATCGCCGGCGAGAAGTTCTTCGAGACCATCGAAGAACTCGGGGACGAAGACGACTCGGTCGCTGAAATCCTCTATCACTGCCTGGCGCTGGGTTTCGTGGGGCGTTACAAGGGGGACGCCGAGGAACTTCGCCGGCTCAAGCGCCGCCTGTATCGGATGCTCCCCGGACGCGTGGGCGAGGACGATAAACGCATCTCGCCCGACGCCTATTTCGTCGCCGAGGGGGTCAAGGACATCTACAAACCACTGATGAACCTGACCCGCATCGTGCTCATCTGCGGGACGCTCCTCATCGTCTTGTGGATCGGGTTCTTCTATTACCGCACCTTCGTCATCCCGAGTAAGATCAAGGAATTCGCCAAGGAGATGCGCCAGGCCGCCGCCCCCGGCGGATACGTCCTGGATGACGATGATGAAAACGAAGAGGAGGAGGATGAAGACGAGGACGAGGCGGATGATTTCTTCGCGCTCAAGGACGAACAGGATGAGGATGAGGACGAAGAATCCTCGGAAAACGATGACGACGCCGATGACGTGAGTTCCGATGAAGACGATGACGGCGAAGACGAGGACGAAGACGAAGACAAGGACGAGTTGGGTGATTTGTTTGGTTAGAACCTCATCGCCGAACGCATCGCCCGTGCTTGGGGCGTGTTGAACAGTTGGGTATGAATGTCGTGAGGCTGAAAATTGGATCGATCGGGGTGTAAACGGAAATGCTCGCGCAATTAGCGAACCAGCCAATCCTCTATCGCTTTATGGCCGGGGGCTCGATGGCCATCGCCGTGATCGCGGTGATCGGCCGCTTTTTCGGCTGGACGATCGCGGGGCTGCTGATCGGCGGCTTGTTGATTGCCGCCGCCGTCATGTGGTTTTTCAACAAAGGCATCAAGCTTAAGCGCAAGAAGAAGGCCAGTGCTTTTGACAAGGGCCTGCAGGCCGACGCCGGCAAGGCCGGCCACGGCAAAGCCGAACAGCGCAAGGCCCAAGGCGAGATCTATCAGCGCTGGAACCAGGCCGTCACCGAACTCAAGCGCGGCGGCCTGAACCTCTATGATCTGCCCTGGTATTTGCTGATCGGCGAGCCCCAATCGGGCAAAAGCACCACGCTGCGCCACTCCGGCCTGGAGTTCCCCGTGGGGACCGAAGCCCTTTCGGGTGCCGGCGGCACACGCAATTGCGATTGGTGGTTCACCAACGAGGCCGTCATCCTCGACACCGCCGGTCGCTTCACCTTCCAGGAAAAAAACGCCCCCGACGCCGATGAATGGAAAAGCTTCCTCAAGTTGCTCAAGAAGAACCGCCCCGCCTGCCCGATCAACGGGGTGGTCGTGACCATCCCGCTGACCTCGCTGCTGGGCGATTCGCCCGAAGAACGGGAAGACAAGGCACGTAACCTGCGCGAGAAACTGACCGAAATCCAGCGCGAATTGGAAGTCCAGTTCCCGGTCTTCATCCTGCTGACCAAGTCCGACCAAATCCTTGGTTTCACCGAGTTCTTTTCGCGGCTGGGTGCGACCGAACAGCGCCAGTTGCTCGGCTGGTCGATGCACGGCCCGTTCATCCAGGCCTACGACCCCGACAAGTTCAAGGAGGTCTTCGACAGTCTCTATCAACGCATCCACAAGTGGCGCAACAAGATCATCGGCGAGGACCTGAGCCTGACCGAGGTCGATAAACTCTACGTCTTCCCCGAGGAATTCAAGTCGGTCCGCGATCCCTTGCACGACTACCTCAAATCGGTCTTCGTCAAGACGCACTACCTGCCGCCGCTGTTCTTCCGCGGCTTCTATTTCACCAGCGGCATGCAGACGGGCCAGCCGATTGCCAAGGCCTGCGCGCAACTGCTGCGCAGGGCCGGTGAGGGCGCCGACGAGATCGTCGAGCACCTGCAAAAGATCTTCGAACGTTCGCGCGCCTTCTTCATCCGCGACTTCTACATCGAAAAACTCTTCCCCGAGCGCAACCTAGTCATCCATTCCGAGAAGAAGATGAAGATGGGGCGCAAGGTGGGGATGCTGGCGGTGTGGGGCGGCGCGGCCTTGTTGCTGCTGACCATGCTGTTCATCGTCTGGCGCGGCATCATCCTAAGCCGGGGCGTGGGCGGGATCGAGCAGGCGGCCAAAGTCGTCAAACGCGAGTTCATCTCGGACGTGAGCGCGGCCCGCCGCGACGATCCCGAACCCAAGGAGACCGAGGACGCGGCCGAGGCCGTCAAAACGGCCTCTGAATTCCATGACAAGTCCGAAAAGACGGTTGAAAAGATCGGTAGCCTGGCCCCCTATCTGCGCGACATGTATTTCCTGTACTTCTTGCAGAACAGCCTGCGAGACCAGGGCCAGGCGCTCTACACCCAACTGGCGGCGACCGAGCCCGGGGCGAGCGCCGATGATGAGGCGATCAATCGACTCTATCGAGACTACGTCCGCCTGTGGAGCCTCAACCCGATCTGGGAGGCGCACGCGCTCGCTGATGAGGGAAGATTCAAGAAGGCCGGGTCTTTCAAGTACTCATCGATGATGCAGTCGGGCGTCACGGACAAAACGCAAGAGACGTTCCAGGACAATCTGGAGCGGCTGCGCGATATTCTCGGCGATAAGAAGGAATCACCCAACTTCGAGAAGTATCCGGTCGCCATCCCAATCGTTCCGGGTCACGTGAACCCCAAACGCAACGACGTGATCCGAAAAGAGATCGAGCACATCAAGGATAGCTTCAACCCCGTCGAGCAGGACACCGTGAATCGGGTCGTCGGGCGGGCTTCGGGGATACGTGAACTCTACGCTTCGGCCGTCGTCGGCCTGTTCAGCGTCCCATGCGGCTACCCCGACCCCGACACCGATCCCTTCACCGACGCGCGCAATTCGATCGGGCGCATCCGCGACGCGATCCGCTCGCTCGATGAAGTCCTGGCAGCCAACGAGGACCTGGGCGGTGCCATGGTGGTTGATGAGGCCGGGATCAAGGCAAAGTTTTTGGAACTGACCTGGGTCAAGGGCACTCTCAAGAAAAGCGAGGCCAGGGATGATCTGAGGGACTACATTCTCGAATCCATTCAAGAGGTCAACGAGCGGTTCAGAGACCATGCCCAAAAGGCCAAGCAACCGCTCGAAGCAGTCGGCGACGTCATCGGCGGCGATCCGCTTGGCCTCAGCGAAGGTCTCGGGATGGCTGGCGACGGCCTGGACATGATCGAGGCGCTCGCCGAGGCCCAGAACACGATGGTGGTCAACGTACGCGAGCGTAAACCGAAAAACCCCGACGAAGTCGATCAGACCCTCAAGGAATGGCGCGGGAATGACGCGCGGATCGCTGCGGAGAGCTGGGCCACGCAGGCCGCCGGCAGGGTGGACCTGCCCGCCACCTGGCAGCTTCCCACCCTGGGCAACTCGGTGGGGCAGATGGTCCGGCAAAGCGATGAAGCAGTCCACGTCGAAGCGTGGCTGGCCTACATGCGCAACGTCCAACCGGGCGTCCTGCTTTCGGGCAGCCAGATTTCCCGGGCCTCGCTCGGTGGCGATCCCCCGCCGGGGGCCACGGCCGAACGGGTCAAGAGCGCCAACGACGAATTGGCCGACCTGGCCGCGCAACTGAGCCAGTTTCGCGAGGGGATCGAGTGCGACAACAACCGCCAACGCGTGCGCGGGCGCATGGAGAGCATCGCCGGGGTCATCAACGCCAACAAGAACAATTTCAGCGGCTATTGGATGAAGGCTTTCGACCGCTGGCATCCGGCCGGATGGATCGAATCGATTTCGAGTTGGAAGGCGTTCAAGCAGGACGACCTGATGCAGGGCACGGCCCTTTCGCAGCGCGTCAAGCAGGACCTCCAACGCCTGGTGGCCCACGTCAAGAACTACAAGGACACGGTCGGATCGGTCGGCAAGCTCGAGTCCATTTACTCGGACTTGCGGCAGTTCGTCACCCCCGGATCGGCGTTGGAGAATAACGCCAACCTTTTCTCCGGCACCATCGAAGAGATGGAACTGAATGAGCTCGGGGCGCGGTTGCAACTCGAGGAGCCGGGCCAGGGCGGCATGACGCGGGCCGAGGCGATCGAGAGCATCGCCGAGCGCAGTTCCTCGCTCAATAGCAAGTTCAGGCCCTACCCCGACAAGGTGCGCGCGCTGCTGGGCGACCCCACCGAGCAATTCGAGCATGAACTGGGACAATTCCTGGCCAAATGGTCCAAGGCCCTGGCCGGTAAGTTCCCGTTCGCGGTGCCCGCCGACCAGGTCGTGGTCGAAGCGGCGTCGATGGATATCCCCCAAGTCGACGCCAAATTGCTGCGTGACTTCTATTACGGCCCCGACAGCCTGGAGGCGTTCCTCGGCAAGTACGGCCCGATCTATGAGAAATGGTCGGACAAACCGGCGAACGAGGCGGCCAAGGATTTCTTCGACCAATGCCTCAGGCTCAAGGACTATTTCCTTGACCCCGGCGTCAAAGACTACCGCAAACTGCAACTGGAAGGGACTTACATCGGGTTCGTGGGTAAATCGACCGACGACCTGCGTCAGATCAGCGAAGTCATCCGACTACTCTTGCCGACCTCTTCCACCGAACGCAAAGTGGCCCGCTGGCGATCTCAGGTCGAAGGCGACAAGACCGCGTTTGAATGGACCCCCGGCGACTATGGCGAGGAGGGATTCCTGGTCTTCGAGTCCAAGCTCGAACGCGGCGATCGACCCAACAAGGCGGAGTTGCGCGTGGGCGGCGACTTCTCGGTCCTGGCCTACATCGTGACCCAGGTCAACGGCGTGCCCGAGGTCGAGCGGCGCAAGTGGCCGGTCAATTTCTCGGTCCAGCCCGAAAACAGCAAACAGGATCAGCGCTACATGATCAGTTTCGTCTTCGTGTTCGAAAACAGCCTGCCGCGCCTGCCCGATTGGGGAGATGTTGCAAAGTGGACGAAATGACGGGGAAGAAGCTATGGGCATTGATGGGTATTGAAAATTTGAAACGATCAATGAACCCATCAAGGTTGAATCCCCGCGCCGTGCGGCTACATTAACGTCACGAAAGCAAACGCCGATGGGAATGTTTCAAAGCCTTAAGGACCGGTTCTTTTCGCGGCACGACGGGGCGATCGAGGACTTTGTGCTGGCCGCCTATGGCAAATTGCCGATCTATAAGGACTATATTATCTGGGAATGTTACCACGGCGGGGCGGCGGAGTTTAAACAGTGGATGGATGAGACGTTCGGGTTGCAATGGGAAGAGTTCGACGGCAAGAACGCGCGCTTGGCCGGCCCCTGCCGCGCGATGCTGCTGATGCCCGGGGGGCGCAACGTCGTGGCCGTCTCGATGTGGCCATCGGCCGATGAGGGCAACATGCGCAAGTTCCCGTTCGCGCTGTTCGCGTGCTTCAATCGCGGCGAGATCGTCGGACTCGGTCTGCGCGGCGCGCTCGAGGCCCTCGATCCGGTCTGGCGGGCGCTCGAGGCCGAGTATGACCAGGTGCGCCACTGCGCCAATATCGAGGACCTCTATAGTTATTTCCAACGCTCGGCTCCCCAGGCCGAGCCGCCCGCCGAGGACCCCGCCGAAAAGGAACTGCCCCTGGCCGATTGGTTCGAGGCCATCTATCCCGGCCAGGCGGGCACCCTGCGCAAGTGGCTTGACAGCGAACTTCAGATGGCCCTGGACGCGTACCGCGGGTTCCCCGAACAGGGCGAGTCGCTCGCCGCGCGCCTCCCGATCGCGCGCGACCTGAGCTTCTCCCGACAGGCCGAGTTCTGGGAACAGCTCTTCAAGCAAAACCTCAAGCGCTGCCCCGCCATCCCCAGCGTGGTGATTGACCTAAGCGGCCAAGACGGCCCCGCCGCGATGAACCTGGCGTGGCGCGACCTCAAGCGCGAAGACGGTCGCCTGTTCGCCATGAAGTACGAAGACTACGAGCACCTTGAAAACCTCACTCCCGACGCCCCTCCGCGCGGCTCGGGCGAGGATATCGACCCCGACCTGACGATCGAAAAGTGGATCGCCGGCTTCGCGGAGCCGTAATCTTTCGCGGTCAGGTCGATCACCAGTCATCTTCGCGAAGGTCGATCATGACGAGACCGGTCGCGAAATCGAGGATTTCATAAGGGTCCAGCCCGATGTCGAACCCTACGATCATCAGCTGCGCGCCCGCCCCAAACTCCGTCGGTGAATAACCCGGACCCATGCCCGCGCCCGTTGCGACGTCGGCGACGCTGACCTGGACGCCGTTATAACTCTCCAGACCGGCGGGCAGTCTGGGAATCCGGCGCATGCGCGGACCCGGCAGCCCGGCATAGACGCCGGCATAAGTCCCGATGAAACCGCTGGCGGCCTTCGTCGCGCGGGCACCGACGGCGATGCCCGGTCCGAGCCTGGCGCGCAGACGGAATACGTCGACGACATCCAAGATTCGGTTCGGCGCATAGAAAACAAAGCGGTGCAGGACGCCCGGCCCATTATCCTCCGACCCCGAGTTCGGCGCCGCTTGGGTGGCCGCGCCTTCAGGGTTGCCGGGGGCCTGCCGGCTGACGGTCGCGCATCCGCCGGCCGCCAAGGCCAACGGCAAGAGCAGGACCAGTCCATTAAGGCAGACACACCGGGCCTTTGACCCGCGATAACCATTGAGTTCTTCACGTTCATGGATGTACATATTCGACCTCCGACCATTTTGTTGCAACGAAACACAATCATGTCGCCATTTTATTTTCTATCTTTTTTTGCTGTCCGAAAGGTTCGCGAAGGCCAAGTCAGCGCGGATCACTTCAATGTCCAGCGCCGCAGAGCCGAGATCGACATTTTGAGGTTGTCGAAGGATTAAAGATCGTGGTTTGCTAAACGTGGGTTTCTCACGTCATGAAGCGAAAATTAAGGTTTCCAGCAATAGGTGAAGGATGGACGGATGAATTCGAAACCGCCGCGGCCTAGCGGCTTGCATGAACGACCGAGCTTCTTCCTTGACACCACGCCCGAGGCATTGCACGCTTATTATGGGGTCATTTGGCGGATGACGCCCGAGGAGAGACTGAGCGTCGGCCTGCGGCTCGGCCGCCGGATGCGCGCGCTGAGCGAAGCGGCCGTCCGCATGCGCCTTCCCGACTACAATGACAAGCAGGTCCGCCTGGCCGTCATTCGGCTGCGGCTGGGCAGGGAGCTGTTCGAGAGAGCCTATCCGGGGATCGAGATCAAACCCTAATGGAAGGGGTCGACTTACTTCGTGAGATAACTCGCGCATTGGATGAAGTGGGATTACCATACATGGTCACGGGGTCGGTTGGTTGCATGCTCCATGGCGAACCGCGGGCGACTTACGACATCGGCATCGTGATTGACCCAACTCCCGAACAGCGCTCCGCGATGCTCGAAGCGCTTGACCGTGACTGGATCGTCTTCGCCGACGCCGCTCGCGAGGCCCTGCGGAACCGATCGATGTTCAACGTCATCAATCAAGCCGGCGCCGAGAAGGTGGACTTCATCATTCGCCGAGATCGTGAATACAGCAAGATGGAATTCTCCCGCCGCGTCAGCGCAACGCTATTGGGCACCGAGATTTCAGTCGTCTCGCCCGAGGATTCGATCTTGAGCAAACTCGAATGGGCCAAGAAGGGGGACTCCGAAAGACAGTTTCGCGATGCGGTCGGCGTGGCGGTAACGCAGACGGGGCGACTCGATTTCGATTACATGCGTCGGTGGGCGGGCACCTTGGGGCTATCGGACGAGCTTTCGCGTTTGCTTCGACGGACGAGCGAGATGGGTGAGGACAGAGGGGGCGGAACGCCGCATGACGCGGGTAACCCGAAACTCTGAGAGGTGAGGTCTTTCATGCCTGGAAAATCACCGGTCGATCCATTCGCGATAGACAAAACGGCCCTGTCCCTATCTTCACTCGATGAAGAAGGCGATGAAAAAGCCTACTGGCTCGCGCGGACACCCGCGAAGCGACTGGCCGCCATGGAATTGATGAGGCAAATCCTTTATGGCTACGATCCGGCTACCACCCGACTTCAAAGAGTTCTTTAAATTGTTGAACGCAAGCGAAATTGAGTACCTGGTAAAATGCAAAGACGCGACTTCCTAAAACACCTGGGTGGGGGCGCGACGCTGGCGGCGATGCCGGGGATCGTCGACGCCACGAGCCGTCGCGAGAAGCCCAACATCTTCATGATCTTCTCTGATGACCTGACCAAGCGCGATCTTGGGTTCTACGGCAACGAGATCGTTCGCACGCCGCGGATCGACCGGTTCGCCGCCGAGGGCATGCGGTTTGATAATATGTTCACGCCCTGCCCGATGTGCGCCCCGAGCCGTTCGTCGTTGTTCACGGGGCTCTATCCGGTCCGCCACGGGGCACATCCCAACTGGAGCGAATTGAAACCGGGCATCAAAACGTTGCCCCATTACATGTCGCGGCTCGGTTACCGGGTGATCCTGCTGGGGAAGAAACACATCAAGCCCGAGGAGAGTTACCCGTTCGAGTTCTATGATGACGACATGTCGGCGTTGGGCCCCGGCGCAGACCTCAAACGGATCCTGGCCGATCCCGGCGATAAGCCCCTTTGCATCATCATGGTCAAGTTCCACGCCCATTACGGTTGGTTCCATAACAAGCACAACTACGATCCGGAGGCGGTGGACCTGCCGCCGTACCTCGTTGACACGCCCGAGACGCGCCAACTGCGCGCAAACTACTACTCCTATATCGAGGACGTGGATATCGCCGTCGGCCGGGTCCTCGACCTGCTCGAAGAACGCGGCATGAAGGATAACACGCTCACGATCTGGACCGCGGACCACGGGACGCAATGGCCACATGAACGTCAAAATATCTATGACGCGGCGCTCCATTGCCCGTTTATCGCCCGCTGGCCGGGGCATATCCCGCCGGGTTCGGCGACCGACGCGCTTGTCGATTACGTCGATATTCTGCCGACGTTTATCGAAGCGGCGGGCGGGGAGGTCGATGCGGTGATCGAGGAGGGAGGCGGCCAGACGTTCGACGGACGGAGTTTCCTCGGTTTGCTGCATGAGGAAAACGGAGAGCATCATGTCGCCGTCTTCGGCTGCGTGACGTGGGGCGTGATCGAAGCCTATCCGATGCGTTCGGTCCGCACCAAGACGCACAAGTACATCCGCAACATCGATTCACATTTCCGGTTCCCCACCGTCTGGGCGCTCGACATGCCGCGCCACGAAATGATGAACACGGTATGGAAATCGTGGGAGGCGAAGGCGAAGACCGATCCGTTCGCGGCCGAGCGCGTGCGCGCCGAACTCTTTCGGCCGCCCGAGGAACTCTACGATATCCGCCGGGATCCGCACGAGTTGCATAACCTGGCCGAAGACCCGGACCACGCCGACGTTCTGGATGAGATGCGAGAGCGACTCGAGGTCTGGATGCGACAACAGGGCGACGCCGGTGACTCGGCCTATCACAAAGACGCGGGCAAGCAGAGTTTCTTGGACGAGGTCTACTGTCGTCGCCGGGTCGTCAACGTCAAGATGATGCCGCTGGGCGCGGCGGGCGGGATGCACGACAAGGTGCGCGTCGAACTGACCAGCCCCGTGTGGACGGCCAGGATTCATTATACGCTCGACGGAACCGAACCAACCGAGGTATCCTCACTGTATCGGGGACCCTTCGAGCTGGACCCGCCCGCAACGATCAAAGCGCGTGGTTTTTGGGACAGCGGGTCGACGCCGGTCCAGGTAACTGAATTCACGGGCGTCGATTTCCGCTTTCTCTATGAGCAGACGCACCTGAAACCCCTTTTCTGGCCGTGACGCAGGTGGGCCGGATGGTCGCGAGCAAGCGCCGACTCTAAAAAGAATCCATAGCGGGGAGTGTGAGAATGCAAGACCGCAGGACCTTTCTGAAGACGAGCGCCGCGATAACGACCGCCGCCGCGGGGTGGCTCGCGACCGGCTGCGGCTCACGACTGGGCGTGTCGGCGCCTGAAGCCCCGGCGTCGGCGCCCGACACGCTGGACCTGGCCGAGCACGGGCGGCTGGCGATCAACGGCATGCTCGGGACGCTCGACCCCGCCGTCGACTTCGAGGCCGTGTTCCTCAACATCCTCGACGTCCACCCCGTTTACATGCTGCATTGGAGCACGATGGTCAGCGGCGTGATGCCTAAGTATATCGAGGCCCTGCCGATGCTGCGCCTGATGTCGGGCAGCGATCAGGACCGGGATATCGAGGGCGGTTTTATCAACGCGATGACGCGCAACGCCGCCGGCGACGGCCTGGTTTACGACCGCGCCGACACCGGCCGGCCCTGGAACGTCGGCGTTTACTACGGCAAGCCCGATTGGAACGAGGACTACGCCAACATGGCTGGCAACGGACGCCTGCTGGCCGGGTTTACGTTTTGGCATCAGGTCACCGGCGAGGACGTCTGGAAAGACCGCGCGCGCAAGACCGCCGAGCGGTTGCGTGAGTTGGTTTGCACTGAAGGGGATTACGCGTATTACCCCAACCCCGGCCTGGGCAATGACTTCAGCTACCCGCGCGTCTCGGGCTGGACGACCGACAAGCCCCCGGAACGCGCCAACGAGGGCTTCGAGGGGGCCACGCTCTTTTACCTGTTCCAGCCCGTGCGCGGGTTCACGCGCTATTACCAGATGAGCGGCGATGAGCGGTTCTTGGAGCTGTCGCGCAAGTTCGTGAACTTCGGCATGCAAGATAAATTCTGGGGCGGCCGACAAGATCCGAACCCCACGGCCGGGGCCGAACGCGGCCATTTCGCCGGCCACTTCCACGGCACGTTGGCCGCCCTGCGCGGCATCCTCGACTACGCCGTCATCGCCAACGACCATCGCGTCAAGTTGATGGCGCGCGACGCCTACGAGTGGGCGCGCCAGATGGGGATTCACCGGCTGGGCTTGTTCCCGCACGACGGCGAATGGGTCGAGGGCTGCACGCTGGGCGACATGATCGGCCTGGCGGTGGCGCTGACCGACGCCGGGTTGGGCGATTACTGGGACGACGTCGAGATGGTCGCCCGCAACGGCCTCATCTGCGCCCAGGCGACCGACCTCGATGAACTCAACCGCGTCGCGGAGGAAGGCAAAGACCGCCCCCGCGATGCCGATTGGGGCGGGCATTTCGATACACGGTTCAGGGCAAACAACAAAGGTGTCCTCCCCGGTCAGGAAATCCACGAACGCGCCATGGAGCGCACGGTCGGGGCGTTCGGCCACGTCTGGGGCGCGCGTTACCAGATTCCGCAGATGATGAGCTGCTGCGTCGCCAATTGCAGTCAGGGACTCTATTTCGCCTGGGAGGGCATCGTGCGGCGTGACGGCGACGGGGCGGCCGTCAACATGTGGCTCAACCGCCGCTCGCCGTGGGTCGACGTGTGGAGTTGGCTGCCGTACGAAGGCAAACTTATGATCCAAAACAAGGGGATGCGGCGCATCGCGGTGCGCGCGCCGAGCTGGGCGCGCCGGCACGAAATCCGCTGCGGTCTGAACGGGACCGAGGTCCAGCCCGAATGGATCGGCAACCGGATGATTTTCAGCGGCCTCAAGGGGAACGAACAACTGGTCGTCGAAACGCCCATCAAGCTCGATCGCGGCGAATACACGATGGTCAACCTGAACAACCCCGCCGAGTCCAAAGAGCGCTACGCCTGTGAGTTCAAAGGCCACACGGCACTCAGTGCCGTCCGCACCCAGGCCGGAACGCACGCCGAGGACTTCAACTGGTACCGCCTCTTCCGCCGCGACCCCATGCGCGCCAACCAAGCCCCCCTGAGACCCACGCCCGGCTACGTCCATCCGGAAAAGCTGGTGCGCTGGGGTGTTGTGTAATCCACACCGATCGCGATAGTAATGGGAGATGAAACATATGCATAAATTCAACCGCCGTTCATTCATCAGGCAGGCCACCGCCGCGGGCGGGACGATAGCACTGGGACCGCTGGCGGGGGGCCTGACGGGGGGCACGGGCTCGAAGGGCGGAGCGAAACCGCCGAACATTCTTTTTCTTTATACGGATCAACAGCACTGGGATACGATCGACGCCTATGGTGAGCCGATATTTCCGGGCCTGACGCCGAACCTGGACCGGCTGGCAAGTGAGGGGGTTCTCTTCCGGCACGCGTTCACGAATCAGCCCGTGTGCGGACCGGCGAGGGCATGTCTCCAGACCGGGCGCTACGCCACGGAGACCGGTTGTTACACGAACGATGTCGCTCTGCCGACCGACGAAAAAACCATGGCGCATTACCTTTCGGCAGGAGGATACGAGGTTGGCTACATGGGAAAACTGCATCTGGCCTCACAATACACATATGGCGTTTGGCCGGAGAAGGGTTATGGACCGGCGGATGAATACCTGAATACGCCGGACACGCGGAATCTGCTGGATGCACCGATGCCGCCCGAATTTCGTTGCGGTTACAGGGATTTCTGGCTCGCCACCGATTCGCTTGAGTATTCGACTCGTCCTTACCATGGCCACATGTACGACGGCGATGGGAACAAGCGCGAGTATCACGACCATTACCGCGTTGATGCGCAGACCGACTGGCTGATCCATCATTGGCCGAAGTGCGCACGCGGTTGGCAGTGATCCTCAAGCGCAAAATGACCGAGATCGGCGAGCCGGAACCACAAATCCATCCTTCCACTTGATGGATATCCTCATTATGCACTAAGATCTATCGGGATAAGTCGAAATTCGGTCAAAGTCGCTTGAGAATGAATAAGGAGACAGATGGATGATCGCTCGGATGATATGTCAACGTGTCGCAAACTTGGTCTGGGGGTTCTTCTTGGGTGCCGCCTCTGTCTTCGCGCTTGATCCGGAGGCATTCCTCGATCTCGAGAAAATGAAACCCCGGGGCCAACGGTACGAAGCCCAGGTCCCCGACACGTTGGACCTGGCCGATCGGGCCGCGCTCGCGGTAAACAGCCTGACGCGCAACGTCGAGCCGGAGAAGTTTTACGCCGTCTATCAGAGTTATCCGCTCTGGACCGACCCCGCGAATCCGGCTGGCCTAACCTGGAACATTACGGCCAAGAACGCGCGCACGTTGCCGTTCATGCGCGTCATGAGCGGGAGCGAGCAGAACCTCGAGGTCGAATACAACATCATGAAAACGCTGCTCACCTACGTCGCCGAGGACGGGATGATGTATTACCCGTTCGGCGGCGAGGGGGCGCCCGAGGGGACGGCCTATCCGGTCGTCGACGGCATCATGGCGTTGGCCACCGAGGTCTGGCATGAACGCGACGGGAACGACGCCTGGCTCGGCGCAATGGCCCTGCTCACAAAGGGGCTTTACAACATGGCGATCCGCGTCGAGGAACACAAATACACGTATCCCCGGTCCGAGCTGAAAACCGTCGTCGATGAGGTCCGGGCCTATTACCCCCCCGAATCCGGATATCGAGAAGACGGCACCTGGCACTGGACGACGCGCGGCAACAAGCCGCTCATCCCGTACCGGCCGCCCGATGAACCGTATCTCGACCAACAAGGCCTGGAGGGGGCGGTCAAATGGGAGCAATCCCACGCCATGCGCACGTTGGTGAAACACTATGCGCGCACCGGCCACGAAAAGTCGCTAGAGTTGGCCCGCCGGCTCGCGCGCTTCTGTTTGAAACCGTCGATGTGGGAAGATACCAGCGACGAAGGCTACCCCGGACATGAGCACGGCATCTTCGCCGGTCATTTTCACGGCAACATCACGGCGCTCTATTCCCTGCTGGAATTGGCGATCGCCGACGACGATCAACGGCTCAAGGAACTGGTGCGCGAGGCCTACGACCACGCCCGCCGGGTGGGCGTCATCCGGATGGGTTGGTTCCCGTGTTGGGTCTATCCTGAAAGATACAACCGCGACGCCGTTTACATAGGGATCAACGAAGCCTGCGGCGCGGCCGACATGGTCCTGCTGGCCGTCAAGCTGAGCGACGCCGGAGTGGGCGACTACTGGGACGACGTGGACCACATCGTGCGCAACCACCTGAGCGAAATGCAGGCCTGCGACATCGAGCTGATCCGCGCGACGGGCGACCCGGTCCACGATCACGTCCGCGAACGGTTCGTCGGCGGCTTCGGCGATGGCGGTGTCACGGGCTTGCAGCGTAACATCAATGGCTGCTGCTCGGCCAATGGCGCGATGGGCCTCTATTACGCCTGGCACGGCATCACGCGCTTCGACCAGGGCGTGGCCACCGTGAACATGTTCCTCAACCGCGCCTCGGCGTGGATGGACATCGACAGCTGCCTGCCGTACGAGGGCAAAGTGGCGCTGCACAACAAGCAGGCCCACACCGCCTACGTGCGCATCCCCGCGTGGGTCCCGCGCGCGGCGTTGAAGACCACCGTGAACGGCAAGGCCGTCAAGACCGCAAAGTCCAGCGCGTATCTTTTGTTTTCAAACCTCAAACCCGGCGACGAGATCCAACTTGAATTTCCCGTCGACCAACGGACCGACACCTACACGATCAACAAACAGGAATACTCGGTTTCGTTTCGCGGCAGTACGGTCGTCGACATCGACAACCGCATCGAGAGCGACAAGCTGTATCCGTACTATCTGCGCGACGGCTTCAAAGGCACGAAAGCGCCAACCAAAACCATCACCCGCTTCGCCGCCGATGATGTGCTTCCGCTGCAATAACCTCGATGCCGGATAAGAATCCATGGACGCTCCGGGTGTCAAACGTCCTCTGCGCTCAGAGCAACAAACCGGCAATCGCGGCGGTTGTCCAGGAGGCAAGCGCGCCGCCGAACATGGCGCGTAGCGCGAGGCGGGCGAGGTCCCCGCGCCGTTCGGGAGCGATGGCCCCCAAGCCGCCCAGTTGAATTCCGATCGATCCGAAGTTGGCGAAGCCGCACAGCGCGATCGTCACCGACCGCTCGGAGAGTTGCCCCGCCCCGACCAGGTCCGTCAACCGCTCGTAGGCGATAAACTCGGTGACGCAGATTTTTGTGCCGAGCAGATTGCCGACCTTGGCGGCATCTTCCCAGGCCACGCCCATCACGAGCGCGATCGGTGCGAACAGCTTGCCAAACAGGGTCGCCAGGCTGCCCGGCACGGCGCCGCGGTGTTCCGTCCCGTCGCCCGTCGAGAGAGCCTCGCCCCCCAACCACCGCCCGTCGATCAAATCGTCAAGCCCCCCAGGACCCAGTCCACGGCGGCGATCAATGCGATGAACGCGATCAACATGGCCGCCACGTTGATGGCCAACCGCATCCCGTCGGTCGCCCCTCGCGCCGCGGCGTCCAGGAGGTTGTCGCCCACGTCGATGTCGGGCAGCTTCGCCCCTCCCACCGTTTTGGGTTCTTCGATTTCGGGGACCATCAACTTGGCGATGACCAGCGCCGCGGGGGCCGACATCACGCTGGCGATGATGAGGTGATGGGCCGAGACGCCCATGCCGATCTAGGCGGCCAACACGCCGCCCGCGATCGTCGCGAAACCCCCGACCATCACGGCGTTGAGTTCGGAGAACGTCATCGCGCCGATATAGGGCCGGATCATCAGCGGCGCCTCGGTCGCCCGCCCCCGCGCTGATGACCTGCTTTCGACGGCGAGAGACCGGAGCCTAAATCAATGCTTCAAGAGGGTCTGTGGATTATCAAGCGCGGGGACCGATCGACGCGCGCGACGGTCAAGGTGCCAGGCCGGCCAATGCAACAGGCCCGAGGCATAGGCCCGCAAGACTGACCCCAAACGCCCCTGGCGCGCCATGTCGATGAGCCATCGCAGCTCGACTTTCAACGCGGCCCGGCGCCCACCCGGCAGGCCGCGCAGCGTCAGGTAGCGCATCCGGTTGCGCGTGTAACGGTAGACGAACCGCCGGCTACCGGTGACTTGGGTGAGGGATTCATGGTGAATCAACCAGGCCGCCGGTTCGTACCACAACTTCCAGCCCGCCCGCGCCATCCGAACCTCCAGGTCCACTTCCTCGAAGTAGATCGGAAAAAACTTCGGGTCGAGCAGGCCGACCTGCGCCAGGGCCTCGCGCCGCATGGCCAGCGCCGCGCCGGTCACGTAATCGCATTCGCCGGGCGTTTCCCACTGACCGTCGTCCTCCTCGCCCGTCCCCAGATGCACCGTGTTGCCGTTGGGGAGGATCGCCCCGCCCGCATGTTGGATGATCCGCCCGCCCGGGTAAAGCAACTTGCATCCGACCGACCCGATGCGCGGATCGCGCTCGAACGGCGCGGCCAGGGCGGCCACCCAATTCTCCGGGACTTCGGTGTCGTCGTTGAGCAAGACAATGATCTCGCCCCGCGCGGCCTGGATGCCCACGTTGTTGCCCCCGCTGAAGCCGAGGTTGCGCTCGATGTTCAGTAACCGCGCCGCCGGAAACCGCTCGCGGACCAGGTCCGGCGTCGAATCCTCGGAACCGTTATTCACGACGATCACCTCGAACGGCGGCCCTTTGCAGGCCAAAACGCTCGTCAAACAGGCCGACAGCACCCGCTCGCCGTTCAGCGAGCAGACGACGACGGAAACAAGCGGTGTCTGGAGTTCGTCGGCAGGGGGCGTGGGCTGATCTGGTTCTTTTGAACTCATGCGGCCGCCATGTTAGCCCCTCAATCATGGATGGATCAAGCTTGCCCTGGGATAGGAGGCATGGTCAACGCTTCCACAACCGCTTCAAACACCACGAAGCCTAGTCGATGGAATTGATGTCCGTCTCATCCTTCCGGGTCGGGAGCCAAGAGCCGATCATCAACCAGAACAGGGATCCTTCATCGAAGCGCCGTTTACTGCCAAGACTGAATCACACCCTGTTTTCACCTGTCCCCCGACCGCCGCTTAATCTAAAATGGAATCGAGTACGCGCCGAGAAGATAAACCGGCGGAGAGAAACGCGCGAATGCCTCCCTTCAAAATCCACACCGACTTCGAACTGAGCGGGGACCAGCCGCAGGCGATTGAGCGACTGACGGCGGGGTTGGGAGCGGGGTTGCCGTCTCAGGTGCTGCTGGGCGTAACGGGGTCGGGCAAGACGTTTACGATGGCCAACGTCATCGAGCGCGTCCAGCGCCCCACGCTGGTCCTTACCCACAACAAGGTCCTCGCCGCGCAGCTTTATCGCGAGTTCAAGGAACTCTTCCCCGAAAACGCCGTCGAGTTTTTCGTTTCGTATTACGATTACTATCAGCCCGAGGCTTACATTGCCTCGTCTGATACCTATATCGAGAAGGACAGTTCGATCAACGAGGAGCTGGATAAGCTGCGGCTGTCGGCGACCCGTTCGCTCATCGAGCGGCGCGACGTGGTGATCGTCTCGTCGGTCTCGTGCATCTATGGGATCGGCTCGCCGGCGGAGTATCGGAAATTCGTCGTGCTGGTCGAGCGCGGGCGCGAGGCGGATCGCGACGAGGTCCTGCGCCAGCTCGTCGACGGCCAGTATCAACGCAACGACGTCGATTTCCATCGCGGCACGTTTCGCGTGCGGGGCGACGTGATCGACATCTACCCCGCCTACGAGGACAAGTCGGCGATCCGCGTCGAGTTTTTCGGCGACGTGGTCGACATGATCCACGAGATCGACCCGCTGACCGGCCAGCGGCGGCGC
This sequence comes from Candidatus Sumerlaeia bacterium, assembly GCA_963580245.1. Classification (GTDB taxonomy): domain Bacteria; phylum Sumerlaeota; class Sumerlaeia; order MVZB01; family MVZB01; genus CAUZJO01. The sequence continues at coordinate 39,383 of CAUZJO010000004.1, forward strand.
GGGCTGCAACGCGCGACGATTTTTCCGACCAGCCACTACGTCACCAGCCGCCCGCGCCTGGAGAAGGCCCTGCGTTCGATCGCCGTCGAACTCGAGGAGCGGGTCGGTGAAATGGAGGCGCAAAAACAGCTCGTCGAGGCGCAACGCCTGCGCGGACGGACCAAGTACGACCTCGAGATGATGTTGGAGATGGGAACCTGCGCCGGCATCGAGAACTACTCGCGCCACCTCGACGGCCGCCAACCCGGCGATCCCCCCAGCACGCTGCTCGATTTCTTCCCCGATGATTTCATGCTGTTCGTCGATGAGAGCCACGTCTCGATCCCGCAGGTGCGCGCCATGTATAACGGCGATCGCGCGCGCAAGACCGTCTTGGTCGAGCACGGCTTCCGGCTGCCGTCGGCGCTCGATAACCGGCCGCTGAAATTCGAGGAGTTTCTGGGGCGGCTCAATCAGGTCCTGTTCGTCTCCGCCACGCCCGCCGAATGGGAATTGGAGCGTAGCGAGGGCGTGGTCGTCGAACAGGTACTGCGCCCCACGGGCCTGATGGACCCGCCCATCGAGGTGCGTCCCGCCGCCGATCAGGTCGAGGACCTGCTCGGCGAAATCCGCGAGCGCCAAGAGCGCGGCGAACGCGTGCTCATCACCACGCTGACCAAACGGATGGCCGAAGACCTCACCGAATATTACCGCGAGCTGGGCGTCAAGGCGCGTTACATGCACTCGGACATCGACACGATCGAGCGCACGGAAATCATCCGCGACCTGCGCCTGGGCGTCTTCGACGTGCTGGTGGGGATCAACCTGTTGCGCGAGGGATTGGACCTGCCCGAAGTGAGCTTGGTGGCCGTGCTCGACGCCGATAAGGAAGGCTTCCTGCGCTCGCGCACCTCGCTGATCCAAACCGCCGGCCGCGCCGCCCGCAACGTCGAGGGCCGCGTGATCCTATACGGCGACAAGGTGACCGCATCAATGCGCACCGCGATCGATGAGACCGGCCGCCGCCGCGCGGTCCAGGCCGAGTTCAACGAAAAGCACGGCATCACGCCGCAAACGATCCGCAAGGAGATCAAGAACATCCTGGACACGGTCTACGAATCCGACTACGCCCCGATCCCGATGCTCGATCAGGTCGCCGAACAGGAAGCCGAATACATAACCCCCAAAGAATACAAACGCCGCGTGACCCGCCTCAAAAAACAGATGCTAGACGCGGCGTCCAAACTCGAATTCGAGAAGGCGGCGAAGCTGCGCGACGAACTCTTCACCCTGGAGAAAAAGTATCTCGAGACCATGGGGATGTAGTCCGGCGATCTTCTTTCCGAGGCCCCCTCCCCCGCGTCGCGGAGTCCAGATACGAATCAACCCCGGCGAAGTCGAAGGATCACCCCCACCGACTCCACTGGGGTTGAAATTTTGACCGCGAACGAATTCCCGACCGAATCCAATCGCCCGAGATCGATTCAGATCAGCCCGGCCAACTCGACGGCCCGCAGGGCCCGCTTCCAAGCCCTCCGCAAATGAACGATGGCCTCGTCGTAATTTTCCGCGACGACATCTTCTTCAGCTAAGGCCCTTTCCGCCTCGGCCTGGAAAATCTTGCTCAAGACCTGCCCACATCCCGTGGGTGGCGTCGCGTCGTTGCATCCCGCGTTGCTCGCCGCGGTCTGCGCCGCTTGAATCGCCGTGTCGACAATTCTCCTGTCGGCTTCGATCAGCAACAAGACCGCCTCGCGAACCGCCGCCTTGTCCTCATCGCTCGTCCCGGCGTCTTGCAGGACCGCCATCAACTCCTCCGCAGCCCGCCGCTCGCGACGGAACACCTTGATGCCATTGGTCTCGTTCGGGGTGAAATCGTCAATGTAGAGTTCCGACAGTAAACTGCGCGCAACAAACCGAATCGCTTCCAGAATCTTCTCATCCACCAACGCGTTGCCAGACGGCACGCGATCAATCAGCGTACTGATAGCAATGGCTTTGAGTTCTCTGGGTGACAGGCATTCGATCTCTGACACCCATAGAAGAAACAATGTCCCTCTCAGGCTCCCAGGTGCCCAGGGCGGCATCCCAGCGTAGAAATGACGTGTAGTTTCCACCCTCGGGACGATTATTGGCGACGAGCATATCGTTATCGCCATCCTCATCGACGTCAAGAATGATCACTCCCTTTGGCCACTCTCCAACAGGGACTTCTATGGGGTCACCGCTATGAAACACACCTAGGTCGTTGTCCCAACGGATGACTCTCACGAAATCTGCGTTAGGAGGGGATGACACGATGTCGTTATAGCCATCATTGGTTGCGTCGCCGACGGAGTAACGGTGGAGAACACCTCCTATATTGAAAGGCGCGACGGCATCGTAATCTTGGGTGGTGTCGTTCCAATGAAAACCCTCTGCATTGTTACCGTTGGCGTCAAAGAGGATATCATTGAACTGATCATTGTTGATGTCTTTGATGTTTACACCGCCACCACCCCCATCCAGCTCGTAAAGGATGTTAAAAGAGTCTGTGTCGAAGGATACTTCTAGAATGAGAGTCTTGGGATCATCCGCGACGTTAGAGATGACCACTTCATTTAGACCGTCATTGTTGGCATCACCGATAGCCGCCGATGCTACGCCGGGCCGTCCGGGTAAATCTACCGTGTCGAAATCTATTCCATTCCAATGGAGAGCGACGAAAACCTTATTGCCTCCCGATGCGCTGAATAGGCCAATAATGTCGCCACAGCCGTCGTTATCAATATCGCCAACATAGACAAACAATCCGGGGCGGGATGTGATATTTTTCGAAGTTTCCGGGCCGATACCATCGGCGTTTCCAAAAAAGACCGACATCCCGCCCGGATTCTGGTTGATCGTCACGATATCGTCAAAACCATCACAATCAAAATCTCCGATGCCTATGTCCAGCGGCTTGTCGCCACTGACAGGAATAATCGACGCGGAACAAAAATCGCCGCATTGGAGTGGAATTGCATCCGTTGCCTGAGCCGTGGCCAAAGCAAACGTCAGGAGGATAATTCTCCGGGTACATGTGTTGTGAGCCGTGGTCAAGCAACGAAGTGGTGGACTAAGCATGTTACATCCTCCTGGTTGTTTCCGACTTCGATACCCGCGCCTTCCCGCGCTGCATCTAGCCTCAAATGGAATCTCTGGATCCCTATAGACATAGAACTTGATTTCAGCTGAGAGGTTTGGCGGGAATCACAAAAAATAGTTATTTATATGAGTAGTATATATCTATTATTGTTTATACTGGAAACGTATAACTATAATATAATTTATATCAATTATCGCAAAATGTCTTAATCGCCTACAGCAGCAATATGAGTCTTTTTAAATCGGTGCCGCAATGAATCTACGAATCTCTCAAGCCGTCGGCCGTGGACCGAAGATCGCCGTTCCGATCCGAACGATTGTCGCGCCCTCCTCGATCGCCGTTTCGAAATCGCCGCTCATCCCCATCGACAGATGCCGTGGCTCGAATTGAGGCGCGGGCTGGGATTCGAGGAGCAGTTGTCGCAGACGGGCGAAGTGGGGGCGTGATTGTTCCGGGTCCTCGGCGTAGGGTGGGATGGTCAACAGGCCCTCGGCCCGCACGTGGGGGGCGTGGGTGAGGGCTTGGAGGAGGTCTGGGAGGCACTGGGGTGGGGCACCGTGTTTGGATGACTCGCCGGAGACGTTGATTTGGAGGAGGATTCGTTGGGTCAGGCCCAACGCGGCGGCGCGACGTTCCAGGGCCTCGATCAGGGGGATGGAATCGACCGAGTGGATCAGGTCGAAGCGGCCGACGACGGCGTTGGCTTTTTTTCGCTGGAGGTGGCCCACGAGATGCCAGCGGGCCTGGTTGCCGACGGCGTCGATCTTGCCCAGTGCCTCCTGAACGCGGCTTTCGCCCAAGTCTCGCTGGCCAGCCGCGATCGCCGCGCGCAGGACCGGGACCGGATGGGTCTTGCCGACGGCGACGAGCAGGACGTCTTTGGGATTGCGGCCCGCCCGCTTGGCGACCGCGTCGATCCGCTCGTGAACGAGGGCCAGGCGTTCGGGGATCCCCGCGATCGCGCCCTCCGACCCGGCCGGCGACGGATTATTGGTTTGCTCGGGAATCTCGGACATTGCTACGATACCTCATCCTCGTGCCGGCCAGGCGCCCGCTCCCATGAATCGCACCCACCCGCCTCGATCCAAGATAACCGCCCTGATCCCAACGTTCAACGAGCAGGCCAACATCGCCGCGTGCATCGCCTCGGTCGAGTGGGCCGACGAGGTCTTCGTGATCGACTCGTTCAGCGAGGACGAGACCCCGCGCATCGCCGCCGAGGCCGGGGCGCGCGTGGTCCAGCACGAATACGTCAACTCGGCCACCCAAAAAAACTGGGCCATCCCCCAGGCCGCTCACGAATGGGTCCTGATCGTTGACTCCGACGAACGGGTCACCCCGGCGCTGAGGGCGGAAATCGCGGCGGTCCTCGCGGCGGATGCGCGCGGCGAGTCCGGCGTCGATGACGGCTACCGCATCGGGCGGCTCAATCACTTCCTGGGCCGACGCGTGCGTTACTGCGGTTGGCAAAACGACACCTGCCTGCGCCTGTTCCGGCGCGACCGCGGCCGCTATCAGGATCGCGAGGTCCACGCCGACGTGATCATCGAGGGCACGGTGGGGAGGCTCGAAAACAAACTGCTGCACTACACGTTCACCAACTTCGACCAGTATATGCGCAAGTTCAATCGCTATGCGATCTGGGCGGCGGGAGATCGCGGCCAGTCGACGCGCAAGGTCCGCTGGCACCACCTCTTGCTGCGCCCGGTGGCGCGGTTCCTGAAGCAGTATTTCCTCAAGCGCGGTTTTCTGGATGGTCGCGTCGGGCTGGTCGTGTGCATGCTGGCCGCGTTCAGCGTCTTCATGAAATACGCCCGGCTGCTCGAACGCCAGCTCAATCAGCCCATGGTTAAAACCAAGGCATGACCGCTCAACCTGAATCGGCATCCGTCGCCGGGGGCGACCGGGCCGCGGAACCGACCGGCGCGGGCGCCCCGCTGGGACCAGCGCTCAGCGGCAAGGTCGCGCCCGAGCAACCGGTGCGCATCTTCGTCAAGGGACTGAATTGGGTTGGCGACGCGATCCTCTCCACCCCGGCCCTGACCCATCTACGGCGGTGCTTCCCCAAGGCCCACATCACGCTCATGGTGCGCCCTTGGGTCGCCGCCGTTCACGAAAACAGCCCCGATATCGACGACCTCTGGGTCTTTGATGACGGCGAGTCTTGGGGGAGTTTTTACAAAGCGACCCAAATGATCCGCAAGGGCTGCTTCGACATCGGGATCGCGTTGCCCAATTCCACCCGCTCGGCGGCCTTGCTGCACCTTGGCGGCGTTCGCTACCGGATCGGATTTAACCTGGGGGGACGCCAGTTTCTCCTGAATCGGGGCTTAAGGCGAGACCCCTCCCTGCTCGAAGACCACCAGATTTTCTACTACCTGCGCATCATCGAGCACCTGTGCGGCAAGGCCCAAGGCCGCCAGCAGCTCAGTCTGACGCCCGGCGAGCTCGAGGTCGAGGAGGCCGGCCAAGTGCTAGCGCAACGCGGTCTGGATCGGGGCCGGCCCCTGATCGGGATCGCGCCGGGATCGATCAACTCGACCGCCAAACGCTGGCCCGCCGAACGGTTCGCCGAGCTGGCCGACCAGCTCAAGGAGAAGACCGAGGCGGAAGTCCTGCTCCTCGGAAGCGAGAAGGAGAAGGACGTGCTGGATCGCGTCGAGGCATCGGCGCAAACGGTGGTCCACAACCTGGGGGGCCAACTGGGCCTGGGCCAGGCGATCGCGATGATCGCGCGGCTCAACGGGCTGATCTGCAACGATTCCGGCGCGATGCACATCGCCGCGGCGCTGGGCATCCCGACCGTCGCCATCTTCGGCCCGACCGAGTGGCAAACAACCTATCCTTTCTCTAAATCGGCCGTCATCGTGCGCAAGGAGGGAATCGACTGCGCGCCGTGCATGAGGCGTGATTGCCCGATCGACCACCGATGCATGACGCGCATCTCGGTCCAGGAGGTCTTTGACCGGTTCAAGCAGACCGTCCGGCAGGCGCGCAAAGACCGGCCCGCAAGCAACCCAAGCTGATCCGGTCCCCGGTCACGATGGCAGCCACTCAAAGCCCCGAGCCCCGTGTCGTGCATCTTGATGACGGCCGCATCTGGCGCGGCGGCCAGAATCAGGTCTGGCTATTGACTGGCGAGCTGGCCGGGCACGGCGTTGCGCAGCAACTCGTGACGCCGGTGGGCACTTCGCTTGCCCAACGCGCTCGGGAGTCCGGCATTGAGGTGATCGCCCTGGAGATGCGGGGGGAACTGGACTGGCTCAGCCCGCGTCGCATCGCCCGGGTCGCGCGCGACTTCGACGCCAACCTGATCCACGCGCACACCAGCCACGCCCACGCCCTGGGGCTGCGCGCGCTGCGGCGGATGGGGGACGGGGCGCGGCTGGTTTCGACGCGGCGGGTCGATTTCCCGGTCGGCCGGGGGTTTTTCTCGTGCCGTAAGTACACCGCCGCCGGCCAACACTTCATCGCCATCTCCGAACGCGTGCGCGAGGTGCTGATCGAGGGGGGCGTCCCGGCCGAGCGGATCGACGTTGTCGCGAGCGGCGTACCCCCCCTGCCCCCTGAGTCGCTGTGGCCGCGCGATCGAGTGCGGGCGGATCTCGGAATCGGGCCGGACGAGATTGCGATTGTGAACGTCGGCGCCCTCACCGACCACAAAGGTCAACGCTGGCTGATCGAGGCCTCCCCGTGCGTCATCGAGGCCTTTCCCCAGGCCAGGATTCACATCCTTGGCGAGGGCGAGTTGCGGAGCGACCTGGAATCCCAGATCCGAAGACTCGGACTGGAGCGGGGAGTCGTCCTGCACGGACACATTGGCGAGGCGCGTCTGAAGCTCGCGGGATTCGACCTCTACGTCTCCAGCTCTCACATGGAGGGATTGGGAACGGCGACCCTGGATGCGATGCTGGCGGGCCTCCCCGTCGTGGCCGCCGCGGCGGGGGGCGTGCCGGAGATCGTCCAGCAGGGCCGGACGGGCCGACTGACCCCGCCCAAAGACGCCCCCGCTCTCGCCCAAGCGATCATTCTCGCCCTGACCGAACCCGACCAAAGCCGACGCATGGCCGATGCCGCCCGACGCCGCACCCGTGAGAAGTTCTCCGTAAGCGCCATGGCCGAAGGCACGTTAGACGTGTATCGGCGTTTACTGGCCCGCTCCCTTTAAAGGTACGCGCGCCACCATGACAGAGAAGCGGGATTCAAAGTTGACATGATCGCCGATCGGTCCTATGTTAACTGTTGTTTACTTTCCGCGGCTTTTGAACGCTCCTCTCAATCCCATCGAGGAGGTTTGACGCCATGAACACTTCTCTCCGTCTCGCCATGATCGCATCGCTTCTCGCGATGATCCTCTCGGCGACCCCGCTCGCCCAGGAGACCGTATCGCCGGGCTGGGAGGTCGGCAACGTGGGATTCGCGACCAAACCCGCGTTCGATTTCGGGCCCGACGGTCGGCTACACGTCATGGGCATGACCGAGGACTTCAGCGGCGTGGTGTGGCATGCGTCGGCCACTTCGGTCGCGGGACCCTGGCCGACGACGATCCTCGCCGCGGGCTATTTTTATGGGCCCGGAGATATTCGCGTGGACCCCGGCGGCGACGCGCACCTCGCCTGGCATAACCACACGGAACAAGACCCCAATCACGGCGTGGTCGACAACCAAGGCGGTGTGACGGTCTATCGGATCGACACGCCGACGAGAACCATGACGGGTGGGACAACTCGCTGGCCCTGGACGCCCAGGGGGGGCTGCACATGGCATCGGTCGATCCCAGCAGCTTCGGGGCCTCCGTCAGCCTTGAATACAGCACCTTCGACGGTAACGCGTGGACCTACAACGTCGTTCAGGAGAGCGAGTCGTTCATGTAGGGCTTCAACACGGCACTGGGGATTGACTCGACCGGCGATCCCCATATCGCCTATTGCGCGGCGAGTAACTGGACCGAACCCGCCGACTTGAGATACGCGGTTCGCGACGGCAGAACCTGGCAGGTCTCCTCCATCGTCAGCGGGGGCATCCGAGGCCGGTTCCCCTCGCTGGTGATCGACGGGGCGGATCGGCCCCATGTCGCCTGGCTCGATCTCGATAACGGTTCCCAAGCCGGCCAACCGACGGGCGGGACGGTGCGATACGCCGTCCTCGACGGAGGCGCGTGGCAGGTCCAGGACGTGGCCCGGCTCGAGAACGTGCTCATGGGCTTTAACCACGCCCGCAAGTCGACCTCGATCGCGCTGGATTCGGACGATGGGCCCACCATCGCCTACGCCGACCAGCGCAGCGTGATGTTCGCGCGCAAGATAAACGATGCATGGGTCAGCGAGCCGGTCCTCGAATACCAGGAGGATATCTACAAGGGTTTGGTCGTGCTGCGAATCGGGCCGGGGAACACCGTGGGGCTGGTGACGTGGCAAGCCGAGGATTCCCAACCCGGCCTAATCCGGATCGCCCTGCGCCGCGACCCGGTGGCGGCGGAGTTGAGTTCATTTGCGGTTGAGTAGGGCGCGGTACCGAGCGCGGGGGAAATAATAGAACGCGGATAACGCGGATCAGCCGGATTTACGCGGATTCATACCTATTAGAAGATAGACCATCCTCGAGCATGATCATCTCGGGAGTATCGCCATGGCTCATTCAATGATCCGCGTAAATCCGGTCGATCCGCGTCATCCGCGTCATCCGCGTTCCATTCTGCTTACGGAAACCACCCTTCAACGCCGCCGCCGACCCTTGCGCCGGCGCGAGGCCAGGAGTGCTTTGCGCGGGTCCTCCGCATCCTCCGGCCGGCCGTTGTCCGTATCCCCGTGCGCCTGTTCGATCTTCTTGTTCAGTGCCAGGCTGTGGACGTGACACAGGGCGGTGGCGAGGGCGTCGGCGGCGTGGTCGGGGCGCGGCATCTGGTCGAGGTTGAGCAGGGAGCGGACCATCATCTGGACCTGGCGCTTGGCGGCGCGGCCGTGACCCGTTAGTGCCTGCTTGATCTGGAGCGGCGTGTACTCGACGACCTCCAACCGGCGGCGGCTGGTGGCCAACACGCAGGCGGCCCGGCCGTGAGCGACCACCATCGCCGTCTTCACGTTGCGGGCGAAGTAGATCTGCTCGATCGCCGCCACGCTCGGTTTGAGGCGCTCGACCAACGCGGTGAGTTGGTCGTGAATCTTTTCGAGCCGAGCGGGCAGCGCGTCGCCGACGCGAGTTTGGATGACGCCGTATTCCACCACCTGGCCCTGAGAGCGGTCGGGGTGCCAGTCGATGACGCCATAGCCGACATTGGCCAGGCCCGGATCAATTCCCAGGACCCGTAGGCGTCCTGAATCGTTCGTGGTGTGGGAGGCTCGGGGCAATGGTGTTCGGACGCGCCGGGCGGTTGGTTGTTTCCGTCGCCCCTTGTCAGGGGCTTTTGGCTCCGGCTTAGTTTCCCCTCAACCGGCGTACTGTTCGATGAGGGCGTCGTCGATTTCGTAATTGGCCGAGACCTGGGTTACGTCGTCGTGGTCTTCCAGCAGCTCGAGGAGCTTGAGCAGTTTGCTGACGTCGTCGCCTTCAACCTTGACGGTGTTTTGAGGGAGGTTCTGGATGGACGAGGCGTTGATCTTAATCGAACGCTCCTCGAGTGCCGCGCGGACCGATTCGATCCGGCCCGGCTCGGTTACGATCCGATAGACCTCACCCTCGTTTTCGAAGTCGTCGGCGCCGGCCTCGAGGGCCGCCTCCATCAGCTGGTCCTCATCCTGCCCCTCCACCGGCGCCAGGATGATCCCCTTGCGCTCGAACATCCAGCCCACGCAGCCCTGCTCGCCCAAGTTGCCGCCGAACTTGGAGAAGGCGTAGCGCAACTCGGGCGTGGTGCGGTTCTTGTTGTCGGTCGTTCCCTCGACCATGATGGCGATCCCGCCTTGGCCGTAGCCTTCAAATACGAAATCCTCGTAGGAGACCCCTTCGAGTTCGCCGGCACCCTTCTTGATCGCGCGCTCGATGTTGTCCTTGGGCATGTTGGCGTCGCGGGCGGCCTGCGCGGCGGTTCGCAGGCGCGGGTTGCCGTTAAGATCGCTGCCGCCGATCCGCGCCGCGACCGAAATCTCCTTGATCAGCTTGGTAAACTCCTTACCGCGCCGCGCGTCAACGATCGCCTTCTTGTGTCGGATCGAATGCCATTTAGAGTGGCCGGACAATGGGGGCGGGTTCCTTTCAAGCAAGGGGTTTAGAACTAGGGGTTCAGGGTTTATGGTTCAGTACTGCGCGTTTAAAACTATCACGCTCATGGGCCGGATCAAGAGGAAACGATTTTGTCCGCCTCTGATCATGCGCAAAACCCATCCCCAGGGGTCTCAGCCCTGGACCCTAATCCCTAATACTCCGTCTCCGTCCTCTCCTCGGGCAGGTCCCCTCGCTGGTCGCGATCGGAGCGGCGGCGTGAATCGCCCGCGTCGGCATCGCGACCGGCCTCTCCGGCGTCTCCCCGGCCGCGCCGTCGGCCCGAAGCGGATCGGGAGCGGCGGGTGCCGGTCGTGGAGTCGTCGCGGGACCCCGGACGGATCGAGGCTCGCTTGTCGGCGCCGAACGCCCCGGTGGGGCCGATCATGTTGCGGTCGAGCTGTTCGAGCGCGCCGCCGAGCCGGACTTCGTTGGTCGCCGTCCCGTCGCCCACGTAGGGCTCATCGGTCAGCAGGCTGCGGCCCAGTTGTTGCCCGTCCATGTTGAACGTGTCGGTGGTCGGCTCGTCGATCTCGATCGGCAGGCTGCCGGGCTCGTCTTCATTCAGTGGCTCCCCGGAGTCGCGGGGTGAGTGGGACGTATCCAGATACATCTGGAGTTCCTCGGGAATCTCGTTGACGTCATCGGGCCCCGTCGCCAGTTCCGACTCTCCCATGCTGGCTTTTGCTTTCGCATTGACGGCGACGACCATCAGGTCGTTCTTGGGCTGCTCTTCGATGATCGTGGGCGTGATGAAGAAGACGACGTTGCTCCGGTTGTCGATCTTCTCTTGCGTGCCGAAGAGGAAACCAAGGAATGGAATATCGGCGAGAAATGGGACGCCGGAGTTGTTTTCCGTCTCGCTGTCGCTGATCAGGCCGCCGATCACCCGCGTCTCGCCGTCGGGGATGATGAGGACCGTATCCGAACGCTGGCGGGACGTGCCGACGCCGCGCTGGGTACCCCCACTAAATTCTTCTGCTGGAACGATAATCGGCTGGCTGTTTTCAAACGAAACCTCCAGCTCAACCAGGCCGCGATTGCTGATGTGCGGCGTGATGTCGATAATCAGACCACTCTGGACAAAGGACTGGCTCGAGCTGCGACCACCGCCGTACTGACTGCCACCACCATAGCCACCACTGAAAAAGGTATTGATGATGGGGTCGTTGCGCGTGACGTCGAACGTGCCGATCTCGTGGTTGACGATGATAATCCGGGGCCGCAACAGCAAACGGCTCCGACTATCGCTCATCGCCGCTTTGAGTTGCGCGCGGACGTTGCCGGTCAATTGAATCGCGTTGAGTCCGCTCGCGGCGGCGTTGATGATGGGTAGTCCCTCGTCGCTGGTCAAATCATTAAACGAACCGGAAAGGGCAGGTTGATCGGCGGCGATGGCAGCGTTCAGGTCCCTGGAATACTGCCACTCCATGCCGAAGCTCAGGTCATGATCCAGCGTAATCTGCATAACCTCGCCCTCGATCAGGACCTGCTTGCGCGGGGTGTCCAGCTCCTTGAGGATGGCGTAAATCTTATCGTGCACGCTGGTCACGTCGCGGACCACCAGCTTGCCGGTGTCGCCCTGCCATTCGAGGATCGCGTCCTCGCTGATCAGCGGTTCGATAAACGTATCGACGATCTCCTCGGCGATCTCGCCGTCCAGGCCGATGTTGACCAGGTTGTAGATGCGGATCTCCTGGTCTTGGTCGAGCAGTTCGACCAGTTGCTCCATGATCTTGATCTTCTCGAAGGTATCGGTGACGATGATCAGGCGGTTGAGCGGGTCGATGTGCATTTCGGCGGCGTCGGATTTGATTTCCTCGAGCCGGTCGGCCAGCCCCTCGGTGTCGGCGTGCTCGATCTCGAAGACGCGCGTGTAGAGCTGGGTGTCGTATTCCTGGACGATGGCCTGGATCATGTTGATCACGTGGGGCAGCTCCACGACGATGATCTTGTTCGATCGCTCGTCGGCGGCGATCGAGCCGATCTCCGCGTTGATCATCGGCTCGAGAACCTTGACCATCTCGGCCGCGTTGATATAGCGCAGGGGAAAAATCTGGCGGATGACCTGCTCGGCCTCGACCGTCCGCACGTAGGTGTCCTTGTCCATGATTTGATAGGCGCCGTCGTCGCGTTCGACCCATACCCATTTGTTCTCGTTGCCGATCTTGGTGAGCAGGTCTTCGACGGGGATGTCGCGCTCGCGCAGGCTGAGCTTCTGGCCCAGTGCCGCGCCCTTGGCCTCGATCCGAACCCCGTAGTCCTTTCGCAGGCGGCTGAAGACCTCGGATATATCCATGTCCTTGTAGACGGCCCGCACGCGCGTGCTTTCGGGCCGCTCGGTGGCGAGCGGTTCGGCCGTCTCATCGGGCACGGCACCGCCGACCTGGGCGAAGCCCTCCGGCGGCCCGCCCTCATCCTCGGATTCGGAGTCGGATTCGAAAAGGACCTCGGGGGCCTCCTCGGGGGCGGTCCTGACATCGACGCTCTCTTCCTCTTCTCCCTCTTGGGCCAAGGCGACGGGGGCGACGGCCGACAACAGCACCCAAGTCAGCAGCAAGAGGCTTTGGCTCATGAGCTGGAGCTGGAACGGGTTGCGGGGTTGCATCACGGGGACCTCTCGGGGGTGTGGGATTCTGTTAGGACGACCGATCTCGGAACCATCTGTTTGTTGTCTTCGCTTCGGATTAGAATGCGACCTCGTGCGTCTGTTTGTCTTCGCCTTGTCCAAAAGCCAGGGTGATCTTCCATTCGTCCATGTCAACCGCATCAAGCCGGACTTCAACCTCGCGATCTTTTCTGTCTTTGGCAAGCCTGGGCGGGCCGCCGACCGTGAGCTCGAACGTCTCTTCTTCCCCCTCGCGCGTTTCCTCAAGCTCCGCCCATCCCGTGTCCATGCTCACGACGTTCCACGAGGCGACGGCGTCGAACAGATTGGGCGGCTCGGGCGTGGGCGAGGGGGTCGGCGACGGGGTGGGGGTCGGGGTGTAGAGGACCTGCATGAAGTCCTTTCCCACCAGCGCCGCATAGTCGGGATTCGCGCTAACCGGCGCCATGGGCGTCTCGGCCCCCCCCATGGTGGTCTCGCCTTGGCTCAAGTTTTCGACATGCGTTTGGGCCTCGTAGATTTGCCTGGGCGTGGTGTAGCCGGAGTTCATGATGTAGTAGATACAGCCGCCGATGACGAAGAGCAGCAGGAAGTTAATCAGTATGAGAATGCGAGAGTTCATGGTGTTGGGCGTTATTGCTCGATGTGGAACGCGGGCTCCTGCCGATAAAGGGCCAGGCGCGCCTCGCTGTGATCCCGCAGGTAGGGGACGTTATCCACGAAGTCCATCACCAGCGCCTCGGTCTTGCCCGGGGCCGGCCGCAAGGCCCGGCCGATACGCTGGTAGGCCCGCGATTGAGATTTTCCCCCGCCCGCCAGAATAACCGCATCCAGCGTCGGCACATCGAGTCCTTCGTCGGCAAGCGTGGTGGCGATCAGGACGGGGCGCAATTTCTGTTCCAACTCCTTCAGGCATCGCCAGCGGACTTCGCTGTCCAACGCCCCGTAGGCGAAGTTGGCCTCCGGCAACAGGTTATGGAGCAATCGGCCGTGCGCGACCTGGGCCACGAGGACCAGGACCGACCGTCCCTCGGCCGCCCACTGGGTCGCCCGTGCCGCGATCATCCGATTGCGTTCTTGGTTTTCCACAATCGCCTGCTGATAAATCTCGGGGTAGCGCCTGGCGCGAAAGATGCCCCTGGGGATCCGGCAACGGGTCATGCGCAGGCGCGGGGCGACCAGGTATCCCCCCTCAATGAGGTCCGAGCAATTGATCGCGCTGATCTTCTCGCCCAGCGCGGCCTCGAGCAGCAGGTCACATGCGTCATCGCGCCAGGGCGTGGCCGAAAGGCCATAGCGCCACGCGGCCGAACGGGTGCGCATCGCAATCTTGTAGAACGTGTCGGCCGGGACGTGATGGCATTCGTCGAAAATGACCAGCCCGGCCTGCTCGATCGCCTCGCGGACGTGTTGCCGCGTGGACTCATCGAGCCGGGTGGGTCGCTCGGCCCGGGCGACCTCTTCGTCGGAGGCTTTGGCGGAACCCGAGGCGCGGCGCGGGCCGGCTTCGAACGCGCGGGCGGCCGTCTGGATCGTGGCCACGGTGACGGGCCCCGGACGGGCCTGGCCGTCGCCAAGGATGCCGACCTCCTGGCCAAGCTCCCTGTGCAACACCTCCTGGGTCTGATAAAGCAGGTCCAGCGTGTGGACGAAGAAAAAGGTGGGCCGGGCGATCCGGCGAATCAGATGGGCCGCGATGAGGGTCTTGCCCCCGCCCGTGGCGATCTGAATGATGCCGCGCCGCGCCGCGATCGCGTCATCGACGACCTTCTCCTGATAGGGTCGCAGCGGCGTGGGTTCCCCGTGGAAAGGAGGCATCGGCGAAGCTTCGTCGGTCCCCTCCGCGCCCTCCTCGACAACCTCAAACGGGATTTTCCGCTCCTCGAGGACTCTGCGGACCGTCGACCAGAGGCCCGCCGGGAACGTCCCTTTGCGCCGATCGAACAGGCGGCGCTTGCCGTCCCACTTTTTCGCCTTGTATTTGGGCGAGAATTTGTAGCCCGGCACGAAATAGGAGGTGACCTGGTCGATGTCGGCCAGCGGGATGCCGCCGCCGCTCAACTGGCCTTCCAGCGGCCCGATCCGCGCCGTGAGCGGTTGCCTGACGCCCGATCGTTCAAATTGCTCGAGGATCCTCGCGTCCAGACCGGACCGGTCGAGCGCGAACAGACGCAAAATCTCCTCGAGGTGGGAAAGATGAACCTCCCAGCGCCGCTCTTTGGGATTCCAACGGCGGTCATCGAGGGTCTTGATCGCTTTGACCAAACCGGCGTCGTACGGGAACGTTACAGCCACGGTATCTTCAGCTATCAGATCGATTTGGATGGTATTGCCTCGGCAGGCCACGGCGTTGGATTAGGTAAGGCTATCGTCCTCGAGGGTGGGTGCTTGGTCCGTTTGTTTCTCGGTCTCGCCCGTTTCGGTCTGGGGCTTCGCTTCCAGGAGCGCGGGATCGGGACTGGCGGGCGCGGCTTCGCGCGCGTCCGGCGGTTGCTCGCCTGCGGACTTGGGCGGCGACTGTGGTTGGGTCGCTTTCGCGGTGACGATGGGTTCGGAGCCGGGGGGCAGATCATCAAGCAGGTTGATCTCACCGAACAGCTCGCCCATGTTGTTGAGCGCGGCGCGATCGTTCCTCTTCATATACGAGGCGACCACCTTGCGGTCCTGTTCCTTCATCATCTGGCGGCGGCTGAGCGAAATCTTGTCGCTGCCCGGATCGATCCGGGTGATTTTCGCCTCCAACCTCTCGCCCACCTTGACGACGTCGGCCAAGTTCTCGATGCGGTCACGGTCGAACTGCGAGATGTGCATGAACCCTTCCAAACCGGGGGCCAAATTGATGAACGCCCCGAACTCGGTGACGTTGACGACCTCTCCCTCGACGACGTCCCCGATCTTGTGGCCGGCGAGGAAACCCTGGACAGGGTTATCGGTCAATTGCTTGACGCCCAATGCGATCCGCCGCCGATCAGTGTCCACGTCCAGGACGACCGCCTCCAGCTCCTCCCCCAAGCTGGTGGCCTGGCGGGGTTGGTTGATGCGTTTGTCCCAGGTGAAATCGGAAACGTGAATCATTCCCTCCAAGCCCTCCTCCAATTCCAAAAAGGCCCCATAGCGCGTCAGACCCGTCACTTTCCCCTTGACGAGGTTGCCCTTGGAATAGCGTTGGGCAACCTCCAGCCACGGGTCTTCACCCAACTGCTTGAGCCCCAGTGACATGCGGTGGGCGTCGGCATCGACCGACAGGACGACGGCGTTCAACTCCTGACCCACCTCGACGAAATCCCCCGGTTTTTTGCCCGACGCGTCCCAGGCCATGTCGGAAATGTGGATCATCCCGTCCATTCCCTCGTCGAGCCGGACGAAGGCGCCGTAACTGGTGATCGAGACGACGGGCCCGGTGACGTGGGTATCGACCGGATAGCGTTCGGCGACGTTATCCCAGGGATTTTCGCGGGCCTTGCGACGAGACAGGGTGATTTTCCCGCTCTGCGGCTGGATCTCGATCACGTGCACCTGCAGCGGGTCCCCTTCTTTGAGGAAATCCTCGGGCTGAGCGTTGCGCTGCCAGGAGATCTCGCTACGGGGGATCAACCCATCGATGCCGCCCAGATCGACGAAAACCCCGAAGTTCACGACGCGCTTGACGGTCACGTCCATGAGCTGACCGACCTTGAAGGAATCAAGCAGCGCGTGACGCTGTTTCTCGCGTTGGCCCTCGAGCAATTTGCGCCGCGAAAGGATGATGCGCCTTTTTTCCGGGGCGTATTCGATGATCAGGCCCTCGACCTCGCGGCCGACCCAGCTCTCAAAATTCTCGACCCGGCGCAGGTCGATCTGCGATCCCGGCAAGAACGCCGTGGTGCCGATATCGATGATCAGGCCGCCTTTCACCGTCCGGGTAATCACCCCCTTGACCGGCGTCTCATTCTTGACCGCCTCTTCGATCATATCCATGGCGCGCCGGCGCTGGGCCTCGCGGTAGGACAGAGTTACCAGCCCCGACTCGGCGTCGCTGCCCTTGACCACCGCGTCGATCACGTCACCGACCTTGACCGTGACCGACCCCTCGTGGCTCGGCAATTCATGGAGATCGATCATGCCTTCGGATTTGTCCCCGACGTCGACCAGGACGTGGTCGGCCTTGATCGCGATGACGGTGACCGAAAGCAACTGGCCCTCGCTCAGCGAGCTGCTCATCTGGTCCAGATACTGGTCCATCATGGCGTCCATTTCCCGGTTATCCAGCTCCTGGACCTGATCGGGATCAACGTACTCGTCGGGATCGGGGATCATCGGGGCGTGGGAGGGCCGGGCCGTGGCTTCCGGGGCCGATTCGGCGCCTTGACTCGAGTCTGGCTCGATCTTCACGTTCGAATGGGTGGGCTCATTGGTGTCGCTGGTCATATCCATTGCCATCCGTTACGCACCCGATCGTCCCAGTCATGGGCGGGGGTGGCATTTGGGGGTTGTCATGGAAAGCCTTCATCGCGGGCCGGATTCGGGAGGCGGGCTTGATTCCGCTGCGCAGCCCCCCGACCAGATCCGGACATCCATGATTCGAATTGTCCCAAATCATGGGGTTAAATGTCAATGGAGTTTGGGCTTTCGGATAAATCGCTCGGTTCGACAATCAAATAGCTGGAATCGTGGCCCTTGACCCTGACGGTGACTCCGACCGTCACCTCTTCCTCCTGTCGGGCCGAACGGGCGGGGAAACGGTGGTTTCGCCAACGCACCGTTCCGGTGGGCCGCAGGACCTGAACCACCTCGACAATCTCTCCCACTCCTGGCCGCTCGCGCGCCTGCTCGTCGGCGGGAACCTCCCTGGGCGGGGGCGGGGGAGTCTGCTGGGCCGTCAATCGGATCCCCGAGCGAAAGATATAGAATGCGCAGCCGCCCGAGAGGGCCGAGGCCGCGACCACGTAAATGAGCGCCTCACCGGGGGAGTATGCACGAAAGGCGAGATAGCACGACAGACCGATGACGCAAAGGCCCGCGATGAAGCTCATCCCATACGGGAGCACGATCTCGAGCATCATCAAGAATATTCCGACCAGCAGCAGCAGGGCGATGATCCAGAACATGTTCTTCCCTCGCCGATCCCGTGAAAAGCTTCAATCCCATCCGCGCAAGGGGACGGCCCCCGATCCTCCAAGGATTCTAATGATAAGGGAGCGGAAATTCAAAACCTGAAAAGCAGAACTCGGGATCCCATCCAATGCACGCGGAGAATCCGCGGGAAGCCCTGGCAACAGGAACACGATCGAGAATCCTGGTCGTTGAATCCTAACATGGGGGCGTCTCGCAACGACGGCGAGAGAGACCGGACCGGAATCATTCAGGGGCCGTGAAAGAAGTAGCCCCTTCCTCAGACACTATTATCTTCAATCAGGCCCGTTAATCAGGTAAAATGTGGCCTTGTGGTTGCTGTGTTGGCGATTCGGCAATATGAGTGCCCCCGCCGCCGGGCCCAAATCTGGAGGTTTTAAGGTTAATGAACGAGACGTATCGCACACACGCCGAGGAACGCGCCGCGATGGGTATTCCCCCCCTTCCGCTGGGCCCGGAGCAAGCGAGGGAACTGTGCGAGTTGATCCAAAGCCCCTCCGACGGCATGGAGCAAGAGCTGCTCGATCTGCTCTCCCAGCGCATCCCCCCTGGGGTTGACCCCGCCGCCCAGGAGAAAGCCTGTTTCCTGACCCGCGTCGCCAAAGGCGAGACCTCATGCCCGCTCATCTCCAAGACCGAGGCCGTGCGGATGCTCGGGACGATGCTCGGCGGCTACAACCTTAACTCGCTGATCGAGTTCCTCAAAGTCCCGGAACTGGCCGAGACGGCCGCCGACGCCCTGAGCCATACGCTGCTGATCTTCGACGCCTATCATCAAGTCATCGAGATGGCCGATGGCGGCAACGCGGCGGCCGCGAGCGTCATCGAATCCTGGGCCCAGGGTGGTTGGTTCACCGACCGGCCGCCACTGCCCGAACAGATGACGGTCATGATCTACAGGGTCGAGGGTGAGATCAACACCGACGACCTCTCGCCGGCGATCCACGCCGTCTCGCGCGCCGACATCCCGCGCCACGCGCTCACGATGGGCGAGAAACGCTTCCCCGAAGGCCGCGACCAGATCGCCCGGATGCGCGCCGAGGAGCATCAGGTCGCGTTTGTCGGCGACGTGGTCGGGACCGGCTCCTCGCGCAAATCGGCCACCAATTCCTTGTTGTGGTACATCGGCGAAGACATCCCCCATATCCCCAACAAGCGGCGCGGAGGCGTCGTCATGGGCGGGACCCTCGCTCCGATCTTCTTCAACACGCTCCAGGATTCAGGCGCCCTGCCGATCCAGTGCGACGTCTCGGGCCTGAAGACCGGCCAGGTCGTCACGGTCCATCCCTCCGAGGGCCAGATCACGGACGAGGCGGGCGAGGTTGTCACAACCTTTGAACTCGTGCCCAACACGCTCCCCGACGAGTACCGGGCCGGCGGTCGCGTGCCCCTGATCATCGGCCGCAAGCTGACCGAAAGCGTCCGCAAGGCCCGCGGCATGGACCCGAGCGACCTATTCATCAAACCCCAGTTCGTCGTCAAGGAAGGCACCAGCTTCACGTTGGCCCAGAAGATGGTCGGCCGCGCGTGCGGCGTCGAGGGCATCCACCCGGGAACCAGTTGCACCCCCAAGATGACGAGCGTCGGCAGTCAGGATACCACCGGCCCGATGACCCGCGATGAGATGATCGAGCTGGCCTGCCTGGGATTCAGCGCCGACCTGGTCATGCAATCGTTCTGCCACACGGCCGCCTACCCCACCGACGCCGACAAGAGGACCCACGCCACGCTGCCCGAGTTCATCATCAATCGCGGCGGCGTCCCGCTCAAACCCGGCGACGGGATCATCCACAGTTGGCTTAACCGCATGTTGTTGCCCGACACGGTCGGGACCGGCGCCGACAGCCACACGCGGTTCCCCATCGGCATCAGCTTCCCCGCCGGCTCGGGCCTGGTGGCCTTCGCCGCGGCGCTGGGGGTGATGCCGCTCGAGATGCCCGAGTCGGTCCTGGTGCGTTTCAGTGGCGAGCTGCGTCCCGGCATCACGTTGCGCGACGTCGTCAACGCCATCCCTTACCATGCGACCAAAGCGGGCCTACTGACCGTCGCGGCGAAGAACAAGAAGAACGTCTTCAACGGCCGCGTCCTGGAGATTGAAGGCCTGCCGAAGCTGAAGGTCGAGCAGGCGTTCGAAATCTCCGACGCCTCGGCCGAGCGGTCGGCGGGCGGCTGCACGATTGAACTCGACCCCGAGCCGGTCATCGAATACATCCGCTCCAATGTCACGCTGCTCAAGTCGATGATCGCCGACGGCTACCAGGACGCCCGCGCGCTCGAGCGCCGCATCCGCAAGATGGAAGCCTGGCTCACCGAGCCGGTCCTGATGCGCCGCGACGCCAACGCCCAGTTCGCCGCGGTCCTCGAGATCGACCTGGGCGAGATCACCGAGCCGCTGGTCGCCTGCCCCAACAACCCCGACGACGTGCGCCCGCTCAGCGAGGTCGCCAACGATCCCGTCGATGATGTCTTCATCGGCTCGTGCATGACCAACATCGGCCACTACCGCGCCGCCGCCAAGGTCCTGGAGGACGAACGCTCGCTGCCCGTTCGCCTGTGGGTCTGCCCCCCGACCAAGATGGACGAGACCCAGCTCAAAACCGAAGGCGTCTACGAGGTCTTCGAGCGGATCGAGGGCTGCCGCACCGAGCTGCCCGGTTGCAGCCTGTGCATGGGGAATCAGGCGCGGCTGGAGCCGGGATCGACCTGCATGTCAACCTCGACGCGCAACTTCGACGGCCGCATGGGCGACAACTGCCGCGTCTACCTGGGCAGTGCCGAGGTCTCGGCCGTCACCGCCATCCTCGGCCGCGTCCCCACGCCCCGGGAGTATATGGACGCGGTCGTACGCAAAATCGACCCCCTGGCCGCCGAACTCTACCGCTACCTCAACTTCGACCAGCTCAAGGCCTTCCGCGACAAAGCCGCCAGGGTTGAGACCGCCGGCGTTACTTGATCGTTCCGATACCCATCAAGGCACTGCCCGACCGGTTGGCGCTCGCACCAGCTCCAAGGCATTGATGTCAGACGTCTTGAGAAGAACATCGACCCTTTCCCCCGATTGAGCTCCGGGCGCCGGGTTCTCGATCGTTCCATCCGCTTTCATCACAACCACATCCGTCAAAACGTAGGTCACGGAATTCGTCCTGGGTCAATCCAGCCTCTTGATAATTTCCAACATGGTTGATCGTCTTAGGTCTTTGGTGTGGATCGGCGCCGTTGCCACGGCTTCTCAGTTAATGATTGAAGTCTAGCACGAAAAAGCCCCCATTCAACTGAGCGGGGGAGCTGTTCGTTTAGAGCAATTCGATGAATTCTTCTTCGGTCAGACCAGCCTGTTTAAGTATGGCCTTTGTAGTGCCGCGTGGTAGATCGGCGGCATGCATTGCAACCGAAGTCATCCGCTCCTTTTGAGGGTGCCACAGGTAGAGGTGACTCCCGCGCTGGTGATGTTCGACAAACCCAGCTTTCTTGAGTGCCCGCACGACTTGTTTTGGTCGAACTGAGGGCGGCCGGATCATACGGCGGGCGTCTTCACCTCCACCGACACGTCAAACGGCGCAGTCGCCGGCACGTCGGGTGCAGGGATGGGCTGGCCAGCTTTGACCAGTGCTTCAAGAAACCCTTCGATGGCTTCCTGGGCCATCGCAACGGCGTGGCTCTGGTCGCGTCCCCAAGTGACGCAACCCCGCAACGCCGGCACGGTAACGGTGTAGCCGCCTTCCGGCTCGGCTTCGAGATGGATTTTGTATCGAGGCTTGTTCATAGAAGTAGAATCGATCAATCGATGATTGGAGTCTATCACGAAACCCGAAAAGCGAGAAGAGCCGGATTGCGCCGAGCCTCCCCGATGGCCCGATTACCGGAGTGAATTGAATATAGTCCAAGGGGTAATGCCTGACGCTCTTGGGGTGGTTCACGACCAACCCTTGACCGGGGAAGCCCCTCTCCCGTATCCTCGAAGAAGTGGCCTCCCATGTGTGCCGGCCAGGAAACTTCACGCATCAACCCCCATGCCCGAATCCACCCCAAAACCCGAGATCACGGTCCTCATCACCGCCCACAACGAGGCTGAGCATATTCAGGGGTGTCTTCAGTCGATTATGGCCCAGGACTATCCGATGGAGCGGGTTGAGATCCTGCTGGTCGATGACCGCTCCAGCGACGGGACCGCCGAGCGCGCCCAGAAGATGGGATTGGACTGCCTGCGGCTGGTGACCATCGAGGCGCGGCCCGAGAAGCTGACGGCCCGCCAGGCGGCCCTCGACCGCGGCCTCACCGAGGCCCTGGGCGAGATCATCCTGATCACCGAGGCCGACGGCCGCGTCCCGCGCGACTGGATTCGCGAGCTGAGCGGCCACATGGGGTTCCGCGACGGGGCGGCCACGGGGCCGGTCATCTTCGCCGGGGGGCGGCGGCTGTTCACCACGCTCCAGACCCTGAGTTCGGTGCTCAATTACGCATACTACCGTTGGGCGCAACGCAGCCAGGTGACGACGGGCCTGCTGGGGGCCAACTTCGCGGTCAGGCGTGAGGCCTACCTGGAGACCGGCGGCTTTCCGGCCATCGGGTTCGCCGCCGACGAGGACGTCGCGTTGGCCCGCGCGCTCAGCGATGCGGGCTGGAGCATCCGCCATCTGAATGAACCGGCCATGCTCAACCCGACCTGCTCGGGGCTGGGCGAGTTGATCGGCCGGGCCCGCCGCAAGATGCGCAGCGCGCCGCCCATGCTTAACCTGTTCGCTCTGACCCTCATCCTGTCCATCCTGCTGCTGGCCGGCTTGGCCGTGGTGTTCGGCGGCATCTGGATCTGGATGCTGGCGTTGCGATATCTGCTGGGCCTGATGGGGATCAACCTGGCCGCCGCGCAATACGCCTCGCTCAACCTCAAATTCGAGGCTCTGCTCTTCGAACCCGTCATGACGCTGCTGGGCCTGTGGGTCTTCACCTTGAACCTGTTCTGGCCGCGCTGGACTTGGGCCGGGATCGCCTATGATCGCAAAGGCCCGATTCCGGAAACCACCGAAGCCCCGTCGCGAGCCTGAGCGAGACGGCCCGTTATCCCCAACGCTTGATCGCCCAGGCGGCGGTGGCGGGGGGATCGAGGTGGCCGTGAAACGCCTCGTAGACCTCCACGTCATAGCCCAGACGCGCCCAGTCCTCGGGCAGCCAGAAGGAGCGGTGGCATTGAAACGCGTTGCCGTCCAGGTCGTCCTGCTCGACCCGGCCCACCGGTGAGAACACGGCCACGCCCCGACCCGCAAAACGCTCGAGCCGCACCAGCAACGCGATCGCCTCGCGCCGGGTGAAGTGCTCCAGCACGTCGATCAATATAGCCACGTCGAATTCGCCCGGCCCAAAATGCTCGAACACCTGCTCGACCCGCAGCTCGGTGATGGCGTGTTGCCGGGCGCGGGCACTCTGTTGCCTCAGTTTGTTCAGATACGGCTCGAAGGCGTCGACCGATTGCAGCCGACGCCACGGGACGTTCAGAATCTGCTTGGCGATGACCGTCTCGCCCGCCCCGCATCCAAGATCGATGCACGCCAGCTCCGAGAGCTCTCCGAACACCGCCGAGAGACGCTCGGTCGCCTCGGCCCCCTGCTCAAACGTGAAACTACCCTTGGGATGGAGCTTAACCCCACCCGGCGCGGGTCGTCCGAGCCTCAGACGGGCCAACGTGATCCGGGGCGATTTCATGGGATCACTTGATAAAGTAGTTCCAAATGTCCAGCCCCGAGATCGTGAACATCAGCGTGATGAAAAAGATCACGAAGACCATGTAGATCGGACCCAGGATTTTGGGAGGCACCGGTCGGCGGATGATCGCCTCGATAAACGAAAGCAAGATGAATCCCCCATCCAGCACGGGCAAGGGCAGCAAGTTGAAAAACATGAGCAACAGATTGAGCGTGATGAAAAACTCGAGCGAACCGACAAATCCGCGTTCGGACGCGCGCGTGATCATCACCGCAATGGCGATCGGTCCCCCCAGGTTGTCCCGGACGTCCGTGACCGAGGCCTTCGAGAAGAACCGGACGTTGAGGACCGCCAGACCCAGAAAATGTTCAATCGTCTGCAACGGCGCCAGGGCGATCGCGCGCAAGGGATTGGCCACGCGCTTGACCCGCGTGTGAATGGAGCCGTTGAGAATCCCGATCTGGCCGCGCTCCTTGTCCTCCCAATCCGCCCGCGGGGTCATTTCGAGCGAAAGCCGCTGCCCCTCGCGCTCAACGTCGACCACGATCGTCTTGGCCGGGTTGTCCCAGATAACTTTTTGCATCTCACGAAAGGATTGGATTGGCTGCCCGTTGATGGCAGCGATCCGGTCGCCGCGCTCAATTCCGGCGCGATCGGCCGGATACTTGATGAACATCTCGCCGACGATCGGCTCGCGCTTGAGGCTCACGGCCAACTCAGTTTGGAACGTGTCGAATTCATCCCGCGACCAGCGCGGCAGGGCCAATTGAATCTCCGCGCCGTTGCGCAACACGGTCAACTCAAGCTCCGGCATCGGCGTCTGATCCGATGCGGAATCCGCCTTGAACAAAAACAGGGCGAAGTCGGCGTAAGATCGGATCACACTGCGGTCGGCTCTGCCCGACTCCTCCCCCACGGTCTCCACGAAATCATCGAAGTATGGGGTGTCGGCGCCGTTGACCGCCAGCACCTGGTCCCCCGGTTGCAGCCCCGCCTCGGTCAGCATTGAGACCTCGCGCCCGCTCTGGACTTGCCGCGCGATCGAGGGCTCCTGCACTACCTCCACGACGACGGGATGCAGGTACACTTTCTGCCCGATAAACATGACCAGCGCCATCGCCACCATCGCCGCCACAAGGTTCATGAACACCCCACCGCCGAAGACCAACAGCTTGGTCCCCAGACCCTTGTCACGCAGGGCGAGCAGGTCGTCGTAGGAGGATTCACCGAGGCTCTTGTCTTCCTCTTGCGCCCCGCCAGGCTCCTCCGAGGCGACGGGAGCTTGCGCATCTGCTTCCCGGCCGTCTTCGGATTCGGCTTGGGCCGGCACCGACGCTTCCTCCTCCATCTCCTCCGGGACCATCCCCTTGAGCTTGACGAAGCCACCCACGGGCAGCCAGCGCAGTGAAAACTCTATCCCGCGCCAGCGCCACTCGGTGATCTTGGGCCCCATGCCGATGGCGAACGCCTCGACCCCCACGCCCCGGATCAAAGCGAAAAACATATGACCAAACTCGTGGACGAAAACGGCCAGGCCAAACGTGAATACAATGGCCAGCGTGCCAATCAGATATTTCAGGAAGATTTCCATGGCAAAAACGCAATCCCCTCGACGATCAAACGGCGCCCAACGCGCTGGCGGTATTCTACCAAACGGCTGATGACTCGCAAAGCCTACTTTTTCCGATGTCCAGAATTGATCCTGATGTTGAAGGAGAGGCCGTTACCGCACGGGCCATAAGTCCCCTTTGGGGTGGAGAGTGGCTCGTATTTTATCCACAATCAATTTTAGGTGGGGTTTCAAGACTGCTGAAACCGTGCCGTAAACCTTAGCGCGCCAAATGAGGCTCCATCAAGAATCACCGTCGACAAGCAGGGATCGCGTGACGGAACGACCTCTCCCAAAATACGAATGCCCACCCGTGATCGAAACCGTTCTGGGGCTCCAATTCGAGCCGCTCCAGGGCTTCAAGAATGCCCACTTGGGTGCTTTTTGGAAGAATTTGGGGGCTGAAGACTGGCCGGAGGTCTCGGACGCCCCTCCTCTCGGGCCCCAATTGAAGAGGTTTGGAGCGGCTTCGTGGGGAAGAGGCGATTTCCCCTTAAAAATTTCCCAAGACCTCTCTAGTCGCCTGAGGATCAAGAACAGAGGTGGGGACAGGATGGTCCAGAACCAGAATGGCCGGCTGCATTTCAATTGGCTGGGGGAGGTTGGGGGGCCCTATCCCCATTACGAAACCGTTCGTTCACAGTTCGGCCGGGTATTGGATCAGTTTATTGGGTTTATCGCTCAAGAGCAGGCGGGCGACTTTCGACCCAATCAATGGGAAGTCACCTACCTGAACCATATACCGCAAGGTACGGTCTGGAATAACCCCATCGATTGGTCGTTCTTCCGTCCGCTTGGCGAGGCACCGCCGATTGTGCCTCAAGGTTGAAGGACCATTCCTACGCTCCGAGCAACGATAAGGGTAACCAAAGGGAAGCTTGGCGAGGAACAGACATGATCGAGGCCCTTGCGTGATCCTTGATTCTGATTACCCGGGGGCGCGCTTGAGGTCTTCTTCGCGCTACTCATCAGCAAGTGGGTTTCTGGGATGAACGTGAGGAAACCAGAGTTTTGCCACGGCGACATAACTGGCGGGCCCAAGCATCCGCCTCGGCGATGGCCTCCAGATCGGGATGCTCGACGGATTGATGCGCCTCCAGCACCCTCGTGATCATCGTCGCGATGTCCAAGAAGCCCATCCGTTCGGCCAGGAACCGCTCGACGGCGACTTCGTTGGCCGCGTTGAGAACCGTCGGATAGGTCCCGCCGGCACCGATCGCCTCATACGCCAATCGCAGGCAGGGAAAAGCCTCGAGGTCGGGGCGCTCAAACGTCACGCCGCCCAGCCGGGCCAGGTCCAGCGGCTCGAACCTCGTGTTCTCGAGCCGATCGGGGTAGGCCAACACATTGGCGATCGGCAGATACATATCGGTCACGCCCATCTGGGCCAGCATCGAGCCGTCGTGATATTCGATGATCCCGTGGATGACGCTCTGAGGGTGAACGATGACCTCGATGCGGCCCGGCTCGATCCCGAACAGGTGATGCCCCTCGATGACCTCCAGCCCCTTGTTCATCAGCGTGGCCGAATCGATCGTGATCTTGGGACCCATCTTCCAAGTGGGATGATTGAGCGCCTGCGCGGGGGTGACGCGTTCAAGTTGGTCGCGCGTCATGCCGCGGAAGGGGCCGCCCGATGCCGTCAAGATGATCCGACGCAACGGCGTGGGGCCGGCCGCGCCGCGATCGCGTCCGTCCAGGCACTGGAACAGCGCGTTGTGTTCACTGTCGATCGGCAGGATGGCCACCCCACGGCGCCGGGCCGCCTCCATCACCAAGCGGCCGGCGGTGACCAGCGCCTCCTTGTTGGCCAAGGCCACCGTGATGCCCAACTCAATGGCCTTCAACGTCGGAGCCAGGCCCGAGTAGCCGACCGTCGCCACGATGACCAGATCGGGGCCGCAGGCTTCGATCAGCTCATCCATCCCCGCTCGGCCTCGGTGGACGCGCGCCCCATTGGTCGTCTGGATCGGCCGCTCGCTCCCCAGACAGACCTCCCGGACACCAAACCGCCCAGCCTGCTCACTCAACCGTTCAGCCGAGGCATGGGCCGCCAGCCCGACGACTTCAAACCGGTCCGGATAATCCCCAATCACCCGCAACGCATTCTCACCGATCGAACCGGTCGAGCCGAGGATGCAGATGCGCTTGCGACCTTCAGCCATGGGTATGAGGTCTCATGTGATGCATCGCGATTTCAGGAGGCCGATAGACGATTGACCGGCGCCTAATCCTGTCTTGACTGGAATGCACTGCGCTGGTCACGGTCGGAATATGGGTTAAGAAGGTCGTTCCAGGTACTCCAGCAGCGCCACGGCGTTGTTGTATTCATCGTGCCGGTCGGCGTAGAGGAGCGTGACGGGACCGCGGCGGGCCCGGCCGCGGATCGGTTCGAGGAGGATTGGATGGGCGTCCAGCTCCTTGAAATAGCACTCCTTGAATTCATCCCACCGCTCGCGGTCGTGGGCGAACCACAGGCGCAGGTCGGGGCTGGGCGCGGCATCCCTGAGCCACAGGTCGATCTTGGCCTGCTCCTTGTGCATGCCCCGCGGCCAGATGCCGTCTACCAGCACCCGCGTTCCGTCCGAGCGCTTGGGCGGCTCGAAGACTCGCTTGATCTTATACGGCATGATCGCACCCCCCTGAACGATAGAATTGGGATCAGCGGGCCCGCGGCGACATCCATGAACATCAATTCTTAGTTGAAAAATGTGGTTTCCGTCAATGTTTTTCGCCGGGCCCCGCGCCGGCCCCCAGGCGCGGGTTGCCGGCTCGCTCACGAATGTCCCTGATCGTCGCTCGCGGTTTGGCGACCGAGCAGACCGGGCTCAGCATCGCATGGCGCCCGAATCCTATCGCCAGGAGGCTGGAGAGGTTTGACCGGTCAATCCCGCCAATGGCGACGGCCGGCGCCGGGCACGCCTCAAGCATCCGCCGCGCCTTCTCCAGGCCCAGGGTGAGTGAGGGGTCGGGCTTGGAGCGGGTGGCGAACACCGGGCCGATCGCGACGTAGTCGGGTGATTCCCGGAGGGCGGCGCGCAGTTGGCGCAGATTATGCGTCGATTTGCCGATCAGCATCCGGTCGCCGATCAGCCGCCGCGCCTCGGCCACGGGCAAGTCGTCCTGGCCCAGATGCAGGCCGTCGGCGTCGCTGAGGGCGGCGATGTCGGGGCGGTCGTTGACGACAAAGAGTGTCGAACTGCCGGCGGTGATCGCCCGCAGCCGGCGGGCCAGCGCCAGAAGCGCGCGATCGTCCAGATGCTTATCCCGCAGCTGGACGGCCGCAACCTTCTCCCTGACGGCGATCTCGGCCAGCTTTTCGTAGCCCGCCGCCGGTTCCGTCATGATGATATAAAGGCCGCGCAGCCCCTCGACGCGCTCCTTGCGGTCGAAAAGCGGCGCGATCTCCCTTTCAAGATCGTAGGTCTCGTAACGCATCGCTTTGGCCCGCCGGGCGGCGGCGGGGCGGACCAGTTTCGCGATCTCCTCGATCACGCGCAGCGATTCGCCCACGCGGCCAAACGACGCTCCGAGCATCCCGGCCACACTATCACGATGGTCCGGTTCTTTGATCTCGACGCGGCCCACGTCACCCACCGGGTCGCGGGAGGCGGTCAGCCCACGGGGCCATTCCCTCCTCAGACGACCGGCCTCGCGACGCAGGGCCTTGAGGCGGCCCGCCAACCGCGAATCGTCAAGCCCGAACCGGCAAACATCCTCGACAACCCGCAGCCCTTCGGCCAGGCGATTGAGGTTGGCGTCGATAATGCGATTCTTCATTAATGACACGTTTAGCGATCCCCACCGCGCCTCAACCCCGCAACCGGCGCACGGCTGCGATGACATCGTCGAGCAGCCGCATGGCCTCGATGGGCGTCATCTGGTTGACGTCCAGATCGGCCAGACGCTCGAGCGCCGGCGGCAGGGCCGAGCCGAACAGGTCCAGTTGCATGATATCGACGTCATGGGTCCTGGGCGGCGCGCCCGGCCGGGGGGCCGGCACGCTGGCGGACGCTCCCTCCCCCGCATCGGGCGCGGACCGGTTGCATTCGAGACCGAACAGGATCTCGCGGGCGCGAACGAGCGTCTCTTCGGGCATCCCCGCCAGTTGGGCCGCGTAGATCCCATAGGAGCGGTCGGCCCCCCCGCGCACGATGTGATAGAGAAACGTGATCTCCTCGCTCGACTCCCTGACGGCGACGTTGTAATTGTGCACCCGCTCCAGCCGGTTCTCGAGCTCGGTCAGCTCGTGATAATGCGTCGCGAACAGCGAGCGGGCGCGGCGGCGGGGCTTGTTGTGCAGGTACTCGACGACCGCCCAGGCGATCGACAGCCCGTCGTAAGTCGACGTCCCCCGCCCGATCTCGTCCAGGATCACCAGGCTGCGTTCGCTGGCGTTGCGCAGGATGTTGGCCGTCTCGGTCATCTCGACCAGGAATGTCGACTGCCCGCGAGCCAGAAAATCGGTCGCCCCCACGCGCGTGAAGATGCGATCGACGAGCCCGATGCGCGCCGAGCGGGCCGGCACGAACGAGCCGATATGGGCCATCAGCGTGATCAGCGCCACTTGGCGGATGAACGTCGACTTGCCGGCCATGTTGGGGCCGGTGATGAGCCAGATCTGTTCCTCGCTCGAACTGAGACGGACGTCGTTCGAGACGAACGGCTGGTCGGTCAGGATGCTCTCAATCACGGGGTGTCGTCCGCCGACGATTTCGAGCAGGTCCGAGCCGTCAACCTCGGGCCGCACGTACCCGCCGCGCAACGCCGCCTCGCCCAGGCCGGCCAGGACGTCGGCCTCGGCCAGATCGGCGGCCAGCAACTGGATGGCGGCCGTCTCGCCGAGGATCTCCTGGCGCAACTCCTTGAAGAGCCGATACTCCACGTCGTGGATCTTGTCCTCCGCCCCGAGGATCTGCTCCTCCTTCTCCTTGAGCGACGGGGTAATGAAACGCTCGGCGTTGGTCAGCGTCTGGCGGCGGATGTAATCGTCCGGCGCCTTGTCCATGTTGGCCTTGCTGATCTCGATGTAGTAGCCAAAGACCTTGTTGTAGCCGATCTTGAGCGAGGGGATGCCGGTGCGTTCGATCTCCTGGGCGCGCATCGCGGCGATCCAGCCCTTGCCGTCGCGCGTGATGACCCGCAACTCGTCGAGCTCCGGGTTGACGCCGTCGCGCAGCATCCCGCCTTCGCGGACCGAGAACGGCGGATCGGACAGGAGGGCGCTGTCGATGCGGTTGGCCACGTGGGCCAGGGTCTGCATCCGTCGGCCGATCTCACCCAGCGTCCCCCGTCCCAGCCGCATCAGGGCCGTCTTGATCGCCGGAGCTTCGCGCAGCGAGGCGGCCAGCACGACCAGGTCGCGGGCGTTGGCCGTGCCGCAATGGAGCCGCGCCATGATGCGTTCGAGGTCGCGCACCCCGCGCAGGCCCTCGCCCAGTTGTTCGCGCATCGGGGTGCTGGCCAGCAGGCCCTCGATGGCGTCCTGTCGCGCGCGGATGGCGTCCAAGTCCTGGAGGGGCTGAAGCAGGTACTGGCGCATCAGCCGGCCGCCCATGGGGGTGCGCGTGTGATCCAGGACCTCGATCAACGTGGCGCGACGGCTGCCGTCGAGCATGTTGCGCACCAGCTCCAGCGAGTGCTGGGTCGTCGCGTCGAGCATCATCCGCTCGCGCACCGAGTAGATGCGCAAGTCCCGGATATGGCCCAGCTCGCGGCGCTGCGTCTCGGCCAGGTAAGTGACCAAGGCCCCCCCCGCCGCGACCGCCGCCGGGGAATCCTCGGCCCCGTAACCCTGGAGCGTCGTGACGCCGAACTTATCAAGCAGGGCCTGGCGCGCGCCGGCGAGGCGGACCATGCCCTTATCCACGGTCGTGCGGGTAAAACCGCCTGAGTTATCGCGACCCGCGCCAAACGTCTCGCGCAGCCCCTCGCCGAGCAACCCCCAATCCTCCTCGGCGGCGAGCAACTCGGCGGGGCTCTCGCGGGCCAACTCGCTGATGAGCGCGGCGCGCGCGTCATCGCCCGCAAACTCGGTGGCCTTCAGCTCGCCCGTCGAGAGCTCGGCCAGCGCCAGGCCCCAGTTGCCCTGGTGACGCGCCACGGCGGCCAGGTAGTTGTTCGCCTTGTCTTCAAGGAGCCCCTCTTCGATGATCGTGCCGGGCGTGACCACGCGCACGACCTCGCGCCGCACCACGCCCTTGGCGGTCTTGGGGTCTTCGACCTGCTCGCAGATCGCCACGCGCCGCCCCGCGCGGATCAGCTTGGCCAGGTAGCCGTCGAGCGCGTGATAGGGAATCCCCGCCAGGGGCAGTGTGCGTCCTTGCCCGATGTGCTTGCGCGTCAACGTGATGTTCAGAAGATCGGCCGCCTGCTTGGCGTCCTCGCCAAACGTTTCGTAGAAGTCTCCGAGGCGAAACAGGAGGATTTCATCGGGATGCTGCGCTTTGATTTGCTGATACTGGCGCACCATCGGAGTCAGCGCGGTCTGCTTGGCCATCTTGCCCTCATGGATGATCAGGACCGGTCCCGGCGGGAAACGGGGAAACGAAGTGGGTCTCTAGCCAGCAAACCACAAGCGGCCCGGCAAGGCAAGCACGAGCTCGCTGAGCGCAAAATGAGTATTATCCCACCCGATTTTTCCGCCCCCCCCTCCCGCCTATCTGGCATGATTTATGCTCAAGATCTGTTTCTGCTTTCGTTTGTTGTTCGCTTTATGCTATACTGACAGTTGAATTGGCTTGATTTCGCAAGCCCAAAGGACAATTCTATCTGCTAAACGTACTCGAAAGGGGAATTTAAGAGACATGCCTGTGCCCTACTCGACGGATGCCGTGGCCAATAAGTTCTTAGATCTTGCTGAGGCGGGTGGAGAGAGAATTACACATTTAAAACTGCAAAAACTTGTCTATTTTGCTCATGGTTGACACTTGGGATTTGAACATAAACCCCTAATAAATGAACTTATTCAAGCATGGAAGTATGGCCCAGTCGTCCAATCCCTTTATTCTGAGTTCAGAGATTTTGGGGGCCAATCAATCACTCAGAAGGTCAGAAAGTTTGAGTTTCACGGAAATGTCGCATTCGATACACATGAGCCCAAAATTGACGAGAATGATGAGTTTCAAAACTTTTTAATCAATAAGATTTGGGACACCTACAAAGGCTATCGAGCCCTACAACTTTATGATATGACTCACAATGAGGGTACGCCTTGGCATCAAATAGCAAGTCGATTCCCCAATTGCGTTCCGCCTCCTGGCATTGAGATACCAAATGGAATGATCGAAGCCTATTTCGCAGAAAGAATTCAATCTTCACCTACATGATGCGACATGGCCGAATCGAAAACCTAAAATCTTGATGCTGTTTCAGAAAACTTGCCTCCCCGTGACCTTGAGCCAACAGATCAAGCGGAATTTTAATGGTCAGATTTTAGCAACCGCGATTTTTCAAGATATGAGCAAGAGTTACTTAGAAAACACTTGGAAAAACAACTCTCGATTGCCCAGGATGATCTGAACCGCGAAAAAGCAAGAGTACAAAACTTACAAGAAGACCGGGTACATCTGGAACGTTTGAAGGAAAGATATAGGGGGTTGCGTTCCACGAGCATTGTAGCTGGCATTGGCATGGCAATTGGCGGGGCGCTAATTCAGTATAATCCTTGGTTGGGTTGGGGTGTATTGGGGACAGATGCAGTACTAGAATTTGAAATACTGTTCATATATAGAAAATAATTGGTTGGGTATTTTTTATTCCGCCTTTGCCGAATGGTGCGAAAATCCAAGTTTGGGTGCCGCTCTAAAAGGCAAGGATGCGCCCCGCTTGGTCGAATCTGGGGGGGAGGATGATTGCCAAATCAAACATGAGGGGATTCAGCGTCGAATTGTGAAGCCGTGTTATTCGCCCTTGGAAGGCGCGCTCTTGCCCGCGTCGCTCTTGCCCGCGTCGCTCTTGCCCGCGTCGCTCTTAGCCGGGCCGTCGGCCTTCGACGACCCTTTGTCCTTCGACTCGGCCTTTTTGGCAGAGGCGTCATTGTCGGCTTTCTTGTTCTTGTAATCGGTGATGTAGAAGCCCGATCCCTTGAAGATCAGTCCGGCCCCGGCGCCGATCAACCGCCGCACCCCTCCCTCGGCGCCGCATAGCTCGCAGCGTGTCAGAGGGTCCGCCGTCATCGACTGGAAAAACTCGAATTGGTCCCCGCAGTCCGAGCATTCGTAATCGTATGTTGGCATGGCATCTCGTCTCCGGTAACACTCTTGAGATTCGTCGCCGCGGAAAGCCAGTCGCGGCAGCTATTCACTATATATTCTCATCGTCCAAATCACAAAATCAAAAAGGGCCATGAAGGCCTTCGGACAGCCCGCGGCGGTCGAATCCCCGTCGGGAGACGCGGGGAAATCCCCAGGGCGCCATGTCCGGGCATGACGGGGCCTGGAGAACCGCGTCGTCCCCGCTCGCCCCCTCTCCCTGACGGGAAGGTCCTCCCCCTAGCCCAGGCGGTCGCCGCCCCAGACGCGCTTAGACCCCCGGCGAGTGACGAGGAGGTAAATGAAAAACGGCCCCCCCAGGATCGAGGTGACGATCCCCACGGGGAGGACCGTGGGCGAGAGCAGCGAGCGGGCAACCGTGTCGCACAGGACCAGGAACCCGCCGCCGGCCAATAGCGTGCACGGCAGGAGCAAGCGGTGATCGGGTCCGCTCAGCCGGCGTACCGTATGCGGGACGATCAGGCCCACGAACCCGATCAGGCCCGCCTCGGCCACGACCACCCCCACCGCCATCGACCCGAAAAAGAAGGCCAGGGCCTGCAAACGGGGCACATTGACGCCCCGGCCCAGGGCCATCTCCTCGCCCAGGGCCAGTTGATCGAGCTGGCGGGCCAGGCCCAGCAGCACCCCCAACCCAATGACCAGCAGCGGCAGAAGCGAGAGCAAGTCGCGATAGCCGATCACGTTGAGGCTTCCCATCAGCCAGCGGTCCATATCGACCACGATGTGCGGCGACGCGAAATAACGCAGCGCCATGATCAGCGAGGAGAAGATCATCCCCAGCGTCACCCCCGCCAGCAGGAGTTCCATGGTGGAAATGCGTCCACTGGCGCGCGCCAGGCCGTAAATCATGAGGATCGCCAGCAACGACCCGGCCAGCGACAGGCATTGCACGTGAGTGATCGGCCCCCAACTGAAGGCCACCGCCGGGAGGTAGCCGGGGAGGAAAAACCCCAGCGCGGCGCCGAACGAACCGCCGCTGGCCGTCCCCAGCGTAAAGGGCGTGGCCAGGGGATTACGCAGCAACGCCTGAAAGACCGCCCCGACCACCGCCAGCGCGGCGCCGGTCACAAACGCCAGCAAGATGCGCGGCAAGCGCAGTTCGAAGAAGATGAACACCTCCGAAGGCGCTTGAGTCTGCTCGGGACCGGCGCGCCACGTCCACCATGCCGCCAGCATGCGGGGCAGATGAATCGGCTCGGCGCCGATCATCGAGGAAAGGACCATCGCGGCCAGCGCAAATAGCAAATAGATGCCGCACACCAGCGAGAATCGACGAAGGGTCAGCAGGGGCATCTTGATCCCCTGTCCGAGAAATCATGAGCGGAGCAATTCGAGGGAGGGATAGCGTTCATCTTGCGCGTGATTCGTTCCGTGAGGCTCGGCGCATGCGGATCAATTGCCTTCTCGGTCGCCGGTCCGGCGTCCCATCAAGACGACCATCGGAGAGCCGGTGACGGGATTGCGGTCGACGATCAGTTCGGTCCGGTAGACGCGTTCCAGCGTCTCGGCCGTCATCACCGTTTCGGGCGCCCCCTCGGCGACGATCCGGCCCTCAAACAGCAGGATGAGCCGGTCGCAGAAGCTGGCGGCCAGGTTCAGGTCGTGCGTGATCACCAGCACGCCAAGCCCCCGGCGGGCCAGATCGCGGATATGGTCAAAAACGTCGACCTGGTGCTGCAAGTCGAGCATGGACGTCGGTTCATCGAGGAGCAGATAGGGGGCCTCCTGGGCCAGGACCGAGGCGAGCATGGCGCGTTGGCGCTCGCCGCCCGAAAGTTCGTCGATCGACCGCCGCGCGAAGGCAAGCGTCTGGGTCTGTTCCATCGAGCGGCGAATGACCTCCACGTCGCCCCGGCCGA
This sequence comes from Candidatus Sumerlaeia bacterium, assembly GCA_963580245.1. GTDB lineage: Bacteria > Sumerlaeota > Sumerlaeia > MVZB01 > MVZB01 > CAUZJO01. Next base: position 74,847 of record CAUZJO010000004.1, read on the forward strand.
GCAACCCCAGGCCGCGGGCGTGCGGGTAACGGCCCTGAGCCACCAGCTCCTCGACCGTGAGGACGAACGAGGCGCGCACGTTTTGCGGCAGATACCCGATCCGGCGGGCGACCTGGATGCGGCTGAGTTGGGTCAGCGGCCGCTCGCCAAGCAGGACTCGGCCGCGCGTGGGCCGGATGGTCCCGGCCAACGCCCGCATCAGCGAGGTCTTGCCCGACCCGTTGGGCCCCACCAATCCCACCAATTCGCCCGGGCTTAGCGTCATTTCCACCTCGCTGAGGCACCACCAGCTCGGTTGATACTGATGCCACACAGCCGAGGTGCGTAATGGGCTCGGCTCGCCGCTCGGAGTCACTGGTGGTTGATCGGCGTGGGTCATGGAGAAGGCAACGCTTTCCCTTGCGGTCGAAATCCCCGCGTGTTCGTTGTCGTGATCTTTTCAAAGTGGGTCCCGCCGGTCAAATGCGTTGATTGACGATGCGATTGTCGCCTCCCGTCCATTGACGCCGGGGGTGGAGAGCCATTAGTATGGCTTCGGGGAGTTCCGCCGAGGGGCTGAGAAAGCGGTAGGCCGCTGACCCACTGAACCTGATCCGGATCATGCCGGCGTAGGGAGTCTCATGCGCGCCAACCCCATGAGCCCTCCCGCGCGGGGAGGGTTTCCTTGTGACGATCGCGGCAAGCGAGCAGATTTCGGTCCGGCTTAACGAGCGCGGCATCAGCGTAGCACGTGGTACGACGCTACGCGAGTTGCGCCGCGCCCACAAGCCCGATGCCGACGTGATCATCCGCAACGGCTTTCCCCATCGCGACGACGTCCCGCTCGAGGAAGGCGACGAGGTCGTTTTGATCCGCCGGGGCGAGGTCCCTTCGCCCGAAGAGATGGAATCGCTCATGACGGCGCGCCACGGGCCGGGCGTGCACGCCAAGGTCAAGGTGGCCCGGGTCGGGATCGCCGGCTGCGGGGGGCTGGGCAGTGCGTTGGCCGTGGCGCTGGCGCGCACGGGGGTCGGGGCGTTGCTGCTCGTTGATTTTGACGTTGTCGAGCCCAGCAACCTGAACCGCCAGCAATATTTCGTCGACCAGATCGGGATGGAGAAAGTGCGGGCGATGGCCGCGAACCTGGCGCGGATCAACCCTTACGTCCGGGTCGAAACGCGCAACGCGCGGCTGACGCGCGGGAACATCGCCGACATCTTCGTGGGATGCAACGCCGTCGCCGAATGCTTCGACGACCCCGCGGCCAAGCGCGACATGACGTTGGCGGTGCGCGAGGGCCTGCCGCGGACGCCGCTGGTGACGGTCTCGGGCATCGCCGGCCATGGCCCGGCGGGGCAAATCCGGGCGCGGCGCGTTTTTAAAAACGTATTCCTCGTCGGCGACAACGAGAACGCCGCCCAACCGGGCCGCGGGCTTCTCGCGCCGCGAGTGGTCGTCGCCGCCGGCCTGCAAGCCAACTTGATCTTGCGCCTGCTGCTCGGCGAGATCGGCCAAGACGACAACGAATAGAACGGAGGCGCGAACCGAACCATGGAAATCAAACTCAACGGCGAGACGCGCGAGGTTGACGCCGAGACCACGATCGCGCGGCTGCTGGAACAATTAGGCATCCAACCGAATAACCTGGCGGTCGAACACAATGGAGAGTTCCTCGAAGAGGACGCGTTGGAACACACCATGGTCAGGGCGGGTGACCGGTTGGAGGTCGTGCGGTTCGTCGGCGGGGGTTAAAGGGCTTTTTGAACAAAAGGTCGCGAAGATCGCAAAGAATAAGAATAGAATCTAGGAATTGAACGCGCTGAAAGTTCTTAGTTAGATGATGCTTCTGAACGCCGCTCTGGGCTTGCTTTTCAATTTTCGCGAAATCAGGCTGATGGACGAGCCATGAGAACCCAGAGACCATATGGCAAGCCATCTTTGCGCGCTTCTGTTTATATTGTGAACAGTTAAACGCACGAGAGAGATCTCAAATCAGGGGAAGGAGGGTGATAAACGATGCATCGGGACTATGAGAGGGCAAACAGCTTGACGTCAAAAGTCATCGGGGCGGCGATCGAAGTGCACCGGGAGAAAGGGCCGGGGTTGCTTGAATCGATCTATCAAAAGTGCATGATGCGCGAATTGAAGCTGCGAGGTATTCCGGCCGTCAGTCAGTTGGTGGTCCCCTTTGAATACAAGGGATATGTTTTCGAGGAGCCGCTTAGACTAGATGTGATGGTCGATCACTGCTTGATCCTGGAGCTCAAGGCGGTCCAAGAGGTCTTGCCCATTCACAAAGCCAAACTGATGAGTTATATGAAACTTCTGAACGCCCCCTTGGGCCTGCTCTTCAATCTCCATGAAATGACGCTCAAGGACGGGCTGTATCGAATGGTTTTGAGAGGGGCGGGCGAGCCATGAGGACACAGGACGCGCTCCCGTTTCTATTATAAACAGAAGATCGCTAAGAGCGCGAAGATTGATTATGATCAATATATTTGGATTAGGCGCAACCGTTTAGAACCATGAAGCTTTTGAAGACATTGCAGGAAAGGACCAATCTTTATGCAATGGCAATTCAAGAGCGGCTTCATCGTCTGATTCTGGATTAGTCAGAAGTAATAGGGAATCCCGCGCTATTGATGATGCAATAGGTCTTTGCGCCCTTCGCGAGCTTCTGTTCCAATCATCATGCTATACTCATGATGACGTGTTGACCATTCGGAAAGGCTGTAAACGACTTCGATGGACCAACTCACAATAAACGCCGAACCCTTTCGTTCGCGACTGTTTGTCGGGACGGGAAAGTTCTCTTCGCCCAGCGTCATGGCCGAGGCCATCGAGGCTTCGGGAACCGAGATGGTGACCGTGGCACTCAGGCGGGTCGATGTGAATAATCCGCGCGACAGCACGCTCTCGGCGCTCGATTTCTCGAAATACCGCCTGCTGCCCAACACCTCGGGCGCGCGCGACGCCGCCGAGGCCGTGCGCCTGGCCAAGATGGCCAGGGTCGCCACGCGCACCAACTGGGTCAAGCTCGAGGTGACCCCCGATCCCAATTACCTGCTGCCCGACCCGGTCGAGACGCTCAAGGCGGCCGAGGAGTTGGTGGCGCAAGGATTCGTCGTGCTGCCCTATATCAATGCCGATCCGATTCTGGCCAAGCGGCTCGAAGAGGCTGGGTGCGCAACCGTCATGCCGCTGGCCGCACCGATCGGCTCGAACCGCGGGCTACGCACGCGTGATCAGATCGGCATCATCATCGAACAGGCGGGCATCCCGGTGGTCGTCGACGCGGGTCTGGGGATGCCGTCGCACGCCGCCGAGGCGATCGAGATCGGGGCCAACGCCGTGCTGGTCAATACCGCCATCGCGATCGCCGAGGACCCGGTCATGATGGCCTCGGCGTTCAAATTGGCGGTCGAGGCCGCCGAGAAGGCCCGCCAGGCGGGTCCCGGTGGCGAGAGTCGGCTGGCCCGCGCCTCCAGTCCGCTGACCGGTTTTCTCCATGAGGAAGGCGCCCCGTGAGCTTTTACCAGATGGTTCGCCAGGTCGATTTTGCCGAATTGCGCCGGCGACTGGAGCGTTGCGGGCCGCGTGACGTGGAGCGCGCGCTCGATGCCGACACGCCCGACGAGGCGGGTCTCATCGCCCTGCTCTCGGCGGCCGCCGTCCCCTATCTCGAAACGATGGCCCAACGCAGCGCGGCCCTGACCGAGCGACGATTCGGCAAGGTGATCCAGCTCTATGCGCCGCTTTATCTCTCCAACGAATGCGTCAACAAGTGTACCTATTGCGGATTCTCGCACGAACTGGACATCCCCCGGGTGACGCTGACGCCCGCCCAGGTGCTGGCCGAGTCCGAAATCCTATACCAGGAGGGGTTTCGTCACGTCCTGCTCGTCTCGGGCGAGGACCGGCGCCACGTCAACTTGCCCTACCTGATCGAGGTGGTCGGCGTGCTGCGCGAGCGGTTCGCGTCGGTCGCGATCGAAATCCAGCCGCTCCCGCGAGGGGATTACGTGCAACTGGTCGAAGCCGGGGTCGATGGCCTGGTCATGTACCAGGAGGCTTACGACCCCGAACGCTATCTGCAATATCACCTGGCCGGCCCCAAGCGCAATTATCCTCAACGCTTCGAGTACCTTGAGGGCGGAGGGGAGGCGGGCTTCCGGTCGCTGGGCATCGGCTCGCTACTCGGATTGGCCGATTGGCGCGGCGAAGCGGTGATGGTGGCGTTGCACGGGCGCTATCTGGCCCGCCGGTTCTGGCGCAGCCGGGTGGCGCTCAGTTTCCCGCGCATCCGCGGCAACGCCCACCAGTACTCGCCCGACTTCCAGGTAGGCGATCGCGATCTGGTCCAGATGCTCTGCGCGCTACGCCTGGCGTTGCCCGACGCCGAACTGGTCCTCTCCACGCGCGAGCCCGCCCGGCTGCGCGACCGCCTGATCGGCCTGGGCGTGACCCGCATGAGCGCCGGCAGCCGCACCAATCCCGGCGGCTACAGCTCCCCGACGGCCGGCGGAGAGCAGTTCGACATCGAAGACACCCGCCCCCCCGCCGAGGTCGCCGCCGTCATTGAGCGCCGCGGCTTCGAGCCGGTCTGGAAGGACTTCGACCGCGAATTCACCCCCGAACCGGCCCTGCACTAGTGTAGTGTCTCACGCTGATTGCAGATTATCCAGTGTGGCGCGGGCGCGGCGGACTTTTTCGAGAATCGTCTCGGCCTTGGCGGTCCAAGTAATGGATCGGGGGTCCTTGTTATGAGCGTCGATATAATCGGTAATGGTTTGAATCAGTTCGGGCACATCGGCGAAAGCTCCGCGCCGGATGCACTTGTCGGCCAGGTCGCGGAACCAGCGTTCGATCAGGTTGAGCCAGGA
>CAUZJO010000005.1:0-76678 GCA_963580245.1 Candidatus Sumerlaeia bacterium
GCAAGTGTAAAATCCTTCTAACATGGCGCTGCACTCGGACTGCCCAAATCGGCGCGGCTTCCGCTACGCTACAGCCACACCGCTTTTGGCAGCCGGTGAGCTTGGTATTCTGCTTCGGTCATAGACCTGGAGCTGTGTTCCGTGGAGAGTGCTGAATGCGCTCAACCTCTGCCCTGGTGATTGGGTCCTCGGAATGGTCGTAGAGCTTCGTGGTGCGGGGGTCGGCATGGCTGGCCATGCGTTGCGCTCGTTCAAGAGTGCCGCCGGCTTGGAGGTAAAGGGGGATACCGGCTTCTCGAAAGCCGTGGTTGCGCAACCGATCAGGCAGACCAGCCGCGCGAGCGCGGCGTTTGACCATATCCCAGGCTCCGCGTCGATCGAGTGCGCGATCAGTCAGTGGCCGGCCTTTGCCGGGCGATGAACGAAACAGCGGCCCTTTGCGATCGCCGGCGATGCCGGCGGCTTCAATATAGGGGTCGAGGGTTTGCTCAAGCTGGTGATGCACGGGCTTGGTCTCATCGACGCCACGCTACCGTACCCAACGCCGCACCCAGAAGGTCAACTGGTCGAGCAGCGTGACCACCGCGACGATGATGATGAGCAGGACAGCGACCTTTTCGTATTGGAAGCTGCCGATGTAGATTCGAATGTAATAGCCGATCCCGCCGGCCCCGACCAGGCCCAGGTAGGAGGCGTCGCGGAAGTTCATTTCGAACCGGTAGACCGAGAACGAGACCACCTGCGGCACGCACTGCGGAAACAGGCCGAAGCGTAGCGTTTGCAGCCAGTTCGCGCCCGTGCCGCGGATGGCGTTGACGATCCCCTCGTCGGCCGTTTCGAACTCCTCGGCGTAGAACTTGCCGAGCATGCCGATCGAGTGAAACGCAATCGCCAGAGCGCCGGCGAACGGACCCAACCCGACCGCGAAGACGAAGATCAACGCCACGACGATCAGCGGCACCGAGCGCGCCATGCCAAGCACCCATTTCGTGCCGTGCGAAATCCAGGCGGGCGTGACGTTGGACGCGGCGAGAAACCCGATCGGCAAGGCGAGCACGATAGAGACAAACGTCCCGGCCAGCGCGATCAGCAGCGTCTCGATCGTCGCGTTGATCACCAGCGCCGTCACCCCCCAATCGGGAGCGACCAACCTCGAGAAAAACTCGGCGAAGCGCGGTCCCGATTGGATCAGCGTTTTCAGGTTGAATTCCGACCACGCCATCGACCACCACACGACCGCCGCGATCACCACCCCCGCGGCCAGCCGGACGAGGACCCGTTTTCTCCAGCGACTTCTCAGGTCCGACATGGTTCCTTAGGCCCTCCCGACCACCGGCTTGGCCGGCTCTTCGATCGCAACCACCTTGGCCTGATCGACGTCGCCGGTGTAGAGGAACTGCGCGGCGCTCTCCGTGAAGGCCTCGGGCGGGCCGTCATACACCACCCGCCCGCGCGAAAGCCCGATGATGCGGCTGGCGAACCGCCGCGCCAGAGAGGGCTGATGCAGGTTGACGAGCAGCGTCACCCGCCGCCGCGCGACGCAACCGACCAGCAACTCGAGCGCGTCCTCGGCCAGTTCGGGATCCAGGTTCGAGACCGGTTCATCGGCCACGATGATGTCGGCGTCCTGCATCAAGGTGCGGGCGATGGCGGCGCGCTGGCGCTGGCCCCCGCTCAGCGTTTCCACCCGACGGTTCTCGAGGCCGCTCAGTTCCACTTCGGCCAGGATCGCTTCGGCCTTCTCCAGTTCGGGCGCGGGATACCATCCCAGCAGGCTTCGCAGAGTCGGCACGCGCCCGAGCGATCCGGTCAAGAGGTTATCCACCACGCTCATGCGGGGAACCAGGTAGAACTCCTGGTCGATCATCGCGATGCGGCGTTCGCTGGACCGGCGCGAACGGGTCCGCGCCGACGCCGGGTCGCCGCTCAGGACGCTGACGCTGCCGGTCGACGGCCGCAGGCGCCCCTTGATGACTTTCGAAAGCGTGGTCTTGCCCGAGCCGCTGCGGCCGAGGATAAAGACGCGCTCGCCGGCCTCGATCGTCAACTTCACGTCATCAAGCGCCAACGTGCGCCCGAGCACGACGTGGACACCCCTGACCTGGATCACCGCCGGTGTGACGCTACTTAATGAATCCATTGTCCCTGGCCAACATTTCGACCGGTTCGTAGACCTCGTGCGTCACCTTGACGTATCCATCCACGTTATACAAGCCCTTCAGCAACCCGTGATTCGGCCCTTCGGGGTCGTTCAGCTTGAGCAGGGCCGACCGCAGCTTCTCCACGGTCCCCTCATGCAGCTCCTCGCGCACGACCACGCAGTGCGAGGGGATCTTCCTGGATTCCGCGATGCTGATCACTTCGTCGCGTTCGTCGAAGCGCAATAGGTTAAACGAATACTCACCGATCCCCGCCGCGTCGACGAATCCGTTGTAGACGGCCCGGATGGCCTGCTCGTCGCCGCCCGCAAAGTAAATTCGCCTGAAGAAATCCTCGGGCTCACCGGTGATGAGTCCCTCGTCTTTAAAAATCTGGAGCGGATACATGAATCCCGAGGACGATATCGGATCGACAAACGCGATGGTTTTCCCTTTCAGGTCCTCGACGCCCTCGATCCCGCTGTCCTTGCGCACGAAGATGCGCGAGCCGTATGTCGCCTTGCCGTTATAGACCTCGCCCAGGATCGGATAGGCGCCGGTTTGGCGGCGGGCCATGATATATTGCAGCGGACCCATGAAACCCACGTCGGCGGTCTTGTTGCGCAGCGCCTCGACGACGCCTGAATAATCGGTCGCCACGAAATGCTTGACCGGCAGACCGGTTTGTTCCTTGAAGTAAGCGACCACGGGCCGCACGTCCTCGACGAGCTGGTCCGGGTTCTCGTACGCGATGAACACCACCTTCAGCTCTTCGGGCGGGTCCGCTTCACCGGCCGCGCCGACCAGCGTGGCCGTCAATAGCGCCAAGGTTCCCAATGTTGCGATCAATCTCATGCGTTTCATGGTTCCGTCCCTTTTTCGCGATCTTGCTTCTTTAGATCAGTTTGTCGGCGTGTTGCGCGTAAAGCTCCCGGTACTCGGCCACTTTCACGTCCACCGTTTCGCGATCGCCCTGCTCGCTGGCGGCGTAGGCTTCATCCATGAGCCGAGCCAAGCGGTTGAGGATCGGCATGTATTCATGGTCCTGCAGGTCCCATTTATGCGCCTGGATTTCGGCCGCCACGGTCTGGAAGGTGATGCTCGCGAGCCGCGGCTTGTTGATCCGGCTCAGATACTCATAACCCGACAGGAAGAAGCTGAATTCCTCCATCTCGGCTTCCAACGTATGGAGCGTCTCTTCATAGGCCTCTTCCCCGTCGCCGACCGTCTCCAAGTAAGTCGTCAGGTCGCTCAGTTGGCACTCGTCGAGCCCGAGGTCGAATTGAGCGTTGAACCATTCGTTGACGGTGCGCAACGTCGGTTGGCTGCCGTCGTGGAAGTACGGGGGCGTATGCTTGATCCCGAGCAGCGTGGGCGTGTCGAGGTGTCGATCGCGCGAGGCGCCCGTCCCCTTGACCGATCCGATGTCGTGGCGCTTGTGATCGAGGAAATTCGCCGATGGGACGTGACAGTCGGCGCAACTGCGTCCGCCCATGCCGGCGAACTTCTTGCGAAAGAGCTTCTCACCCCGCCTGGCGGATTCGTCGGCCAGGTCGTTGAGCTTGCCGTCTTGCTCGAGTGCTGGGTTCTCCAGGAAATCGAACTCGATCATATAGGCGATCATGCCGTCGAGCAGGAGCGGATCGGGTTCGGGTCCGCCGAACTCGTGCATCACCACGTTGCGCACGAACTCGCGCAACGAGCCGAAGCGGCCGTTGCGGCCATAGGGGGCCGTGAACCGGATCCCGCGCAGGTCGGGGATGTCGATCGGATCGAAGTGGCCGTTGTTGGCGTGCGGGGCGAAAAAGGCGTTCGACACGTCGATTCCGCCCGCATGGGAGGAAAGTCCGGGGATGAAGAACTGGGGGTTGGTGATGCTCTTGTTGTGGCAGGTGTTGCAACTGATTCCCAGCGAACGCGCCGGCTCGCCGAAGATGAAGGGGCTGTCGAACGCCATGTCGCCGATGGCGATCAGGTTGGTCTCGCCCTCGTCCACGCCGCGCTCGGCCATGTTGAGAATCTGGCGCGGGCGCGGCAACTGCTTGTTGACGTTCCCACCGGGGGGCAGCCTGGGTGGGACCTGGGCGTGGGGGCTGAAGGTTGCGCTGCGGGCGGGCAGCGGAGCGAGACGACCGTGGGCGGGGGCGCGATAGTCGTCGCCGAAGTTCGCCTCGACGTAGGCGGTGATTTTGTCCGCCTCGGCCTTGAACAAATCCCCGTTCGGCACCATGCCGCCCTGACCGAGGACGGCCCGGCGGCCCAGCGCGCCGCTCAGTTCCAGCCAGGCCCGCCCCAGCCGGACGAATCCCTCGCGATCGGTCGCCTTGACCTCGTGCTCGAAGCCGGCCCACAGTTGGCGCGCCTCGGCCAGGGCCTCGGACGCCGCGTCATAGTCCTCCAGATCGCCTTCGGCCCGCTCCAGGAGGCCGATTAGCGTCTCGGCGATCGCCGTCGTGCACAGTTCCATGATCTTTCTCGCGGCCGCTCTGCGCCGCGCGGGCTCCGGAGCACCGTCCCGGCCGCCCGTGAGGCCATGGATGAGGGCGTCCGCCGCCTCCAGGTAATCGATCGCCTCGTTGGGGTCGACCTGTTCCATTTCGGCCATGATGACCCGCACGTCGGCGGCCACTTCCTCCCACGGGATAGGGTTCAGATTGACCATGAAGGTCATGCGGCGATAGCTCGCGGCCACCGGATGGAGGTCCTCGGGGGGAACAATATGCGCCCACCCGGCGCTCCCCCACGCGCCAAAGCAGACCGTCACGGCGAGGCCAGCCCTGAAAATCGAACCCATTCGACCCTTCGATCTAGCGTTGGAATCCAAATTCGTTACCCTGCACCTCAAGAAATATTAGCTACCTAAATATATAGTCTAGGCTCAATACTGTTCACTTAGCTATATATGCTGCTTTTGCCGAGGGTGGCATGAGTGCCAGCGTGGCGGCTTGAGTCGCTTCCGACAGAACAGACCTGCCTTAAGTGAGCAGTATTGAGTCTAGGCTACACTTATCGGCAGATGCTAATATTAAGGACAGCGAAAAGCAAGATAAAATGCACCGCATCCAAAAAAATCGCCAGCCCGGTGCTGGCCGAAGGCCGACCGCACGGGGGTGATGACGGCCACGTTACCCGAAACAGGACCTGGGCCAAGCTCCGAATGCGTCCCCTACTGTTCGTTCAGAGACCAATCGTAATCGAGGTAACTGATCCTGTAGTCCCCGGGGACGCGGTCCGTGGTCTCGACGTGGTGATTGACGAAGTCGAAGACCGCCTGCTTACCCGAGACGCCGCTCTTGCCCTCGACCTCTTCTTGATAGCGGACGAAATCCTCCTCAAACCAATCAAAGATCGGCGAGAGGTAGGCCCGCTCCCTGCGCCGATCGAGGCGGTATTTGTCGCCATCCGAAAAGAACTGGACGGTCTGCTCGCCGAGTTGATCGAGGAGCCGCTCGCCGACGTAAGGCTCGGCGCGCAAGGTGGGGCAGCTGATTGAAGCGCACACCAGCCCCATGTGAACGAGCGGCTGATTAAACTCCTTGCGCAGGATTTCATGTTCGATCCCTCCGAGCGTGACTTGGCGTCCTGCGACCACGTGCGTCAGCTCGTCCCACACGCCGTCGATTTGCCGGATGCTGTTCTTGGGATAGATCAGCGATTTGGCGAAGCTCGACTTGATGGGATAATGGTCGATGATGACCTGGAGCGTCAGGGCGTTGTAGGCGTTGATCCACAGTGCCATCTTCGCCTCGTCGCTCCAGCTTTCGACCACGGCCGGGTCCAGCGCGCGCATCAAGCGGATAAACTGGTCAAGGCCCGCCCGATCTCCCTTCAGCGCCCGGTAATCGACCCGGCCGTTCCCGTCGAGGAATTCAGCGAGGACCTCCGCGTAGAGCGAATACTCAAACTTCCCTGATGATTCGACCCGCGTGTCCGTATCGGATTGCGCCGTCGCGCGGGTCGGGCCGGCGAGGTCGCACGCGCAGATGCCCAAGGCGAGGATCGCAACGGTCCATGGGACCGATTTAGATATTGTTCGTGCTCTTTTCGTTGATCGAATCGTCATAACCCTACTCTCCAAAAAATCGTTTCCTCCCATCCACACTCTTTTAGTATGCCGAGTGGGTCAAATCCTTACGGTCCTTATGACGGTGAACGGATTAGACGAGCACGCCATCGCACGAAGAACCACGGCCGGCCGTGCAGCCGAAGCAATGGTCGCCGGTGACGATGCGACGGCGCGCAAGGGTGGATTGGTCGAACCGCCGGATGTTATCGGGCGCGCCGTGATCGACCGACAATTTCAGCGCCAGGTTAAAGTCGCAATCGTAAAGCCGCCCGTCCCAATCGACGCTGATCTGGTGGCGACACATCAGCCCGCCGAGCGTCCCCGGATTGAAACTGTACCTCAACAGGTCCATATAATCGCGTTCACGCTTCTCGACGCGCAAATCGGCCCAGAAGCGTCCGATGGGCATGTTCGTGATCGCGATCAGGCGGGTGAAGCGGATGCCGAAGCGCCGGTCCAGTTCGCGCCGGTAATCGAGTTCCAGGTCCGTCTGGCTGGGGGGCAGCGCCGGTCCGATCGGGTTATAGACCAGCGTCAGCGGCAGTTCCTCGCGCGCGCCGTAGCCCAGTCGATTGAGCTCGCGTAGGGCCTCGATGCTGCCCGCATGGACCCCCCGGCCGCGCTGCCGGTCGACGTTGTCCTCGAGGTAACAGGGGAGCGAAGCGACCAGCCAAACCCCGTGGTCGCGCATGAACTCGGCGAGGTCCTCGAAGCCCGGCTCGAGCAGGATCGTCAGGTTCGTGCGGACCTGAACCTTAAGCCCCGCCTCGCTCAGGGCGCCCACGAAACGGCGGAAATGCGGGTTCATCTCAGGCGCGCCGCCGGTGATGTCGACCAACTCGGCCCCGACCCGCCGCGCCACGTCGAGGATCGCCCCCATCGTCTCCCAGCCCATTTCCTCCTTGCGCTTGGGGCCCGACGCAACGTGGCAATGCCGGCAGGTCAGGTTGCAGCGCAGCCCGATGTTGACTTGGATCGTGTCGATGTCCAGGCACGTCAGGTCCTCGCCGGTCGCTTCGCGGACTTGTTCGTCAAACGGATTCACGGCCTTACCCTCCCCACCGGCCCGGGGTTGGCTTGCTCGATTGGGTGGTGGTTCCGGGGCGCGGCGAGTGGCGTGCGCAGCCCCTTTTATATTAACGGACCATTCTAACGGCCCCTACGCCCACATCCCAGCAATTCTTCGATTCTCCTCCATGGGTGTGATTCTAATTCGGGAGTCAACGCCGTTTCTCAACTCTCGTGCTCGTAATCGGTTTTTTTCTTGTGCCGTAATCGATATGGGACACAGTAATGAGCCCGATTACGAGCACGAGCACGAGAGTTGAGAAACGGCGTTGACTCCCGAATTAGAATCACACCCTTCGCCGTCTGGGCGGCGGTTCTTCGCTTGCCCGTGGGTGGTTGATCGCGGATGATGGGCGTCTTGGGCGTTCCGGGCCCAAAGATCGATCAAGGGAGTTTGAAAGATGGCGAAAGAAGAAGCAACGGGCGGCGCCGGGCCGGTTCGCGTGACCGAACTGCTCCTGCGCGACGCCCATCAGAGCCTGCTGGCGACGCGGATGCGGACCGAGGACATGCTGCCCATCTGCGAGCAACTGGACAAGGTCGGCTATTGGTCGCTGGAGGTCTGGGGCGGGGCGACGTTCGACTCCTGCCTGCGGTTTCTGGGCGAGGACCCCTGGGAGCGCCTCCGCCAGCTCAAGCAGCGCCTGCCCAAGACCCCGCTCCAAATGCTCTTGCGCGGCCAGAACATCCTCGGCTACCGCCACTACGGCGACGACATTGTCCGCCGCTTCGTCGACAAGGCCATCGAGTACGGCATGGACGTCTTCCGCGTCTTCGACGCCCTCAACGACCCGCGCAACCTCGAAACGGCGGTCAAGGCCGTCCTGGAGAGCGGCGCCCACGCCCAGGGGGCGATCTGCTACACGGTCTCGCCGGTCCACACCCTGGGCAAGTTCGTAGAGATGGCCCGGCGGATCGAGGCGATGGGCTGCCAGTCGCTGGTGATCAAGGACATGGCGGCCCTGATGTGTCCCGTGCCGGCATACGAGCTGGTCCAGGCCCTCAAGACCGAGATCGGCATCCCGGTCCACGTCCATACCCACGCCACGACCGGCGTGGCCCCGATGGTCCTGCTGCGGGCGATCGAGGCGGGGGCCGACGGCGTCGATACGGCGATCAGCGCCATGTCGCTGGGCTCGGGCCACGTGCCGACCGAGGCTCTGGTCGAGACCCTGCGCTCCACGCCCCGCGACACTGGCCTCGACCAGAAGGAGTTGCTCCCGATCGCCGACTACGTGCGCAAGGTCCGGCCCAAGTACAAGGAATTCGAGGGGAGCTTCACCGGGGCCGACCCTCGCATCTTCGTCAGCCAGATCCCCGGCGGGATGATCTCGAACATGGAGAGCCAACTGCGCAACATGGACTGCCTGGATCGGTTCGACGAGGTGCTCGAGGAGGTCCCCCGCGTGCGCGAGGACATGGGTTACATCCCGCTGGTCACGCCGACCTCCCAGATCGTCGGCACCCAGGCCGTGATGAACGTGCTGATGGGCGAGCGCTACAAATCGGTCCCCGACGAGAGCCGCAACATCTTCGCCGGCAAATACGGCGAGACCCCCGCCCCCGTCGACGCCCAGATCCAGAAGAAGGTCCTCGGCGATGAGGAGCCGATCACCTGTCGCCCCGCCGACCTGATCCCCGACGAATGGGACGCGATCAAGAAAAAGGTCGAGGGCCGGGCGCGCGGCGACGACGATGTTCTCTCCTACGCGATCTTCCCGAAGGTCTGGGAGGACTTTTATGAGAAAAAGATCAAGGCCCCCGCGCCCGCCCCCGAATCCGTCGGCCCGGCCCCGGGTGCCCAATACAAGATGGCCATCGACATCAACGGCGAACATTTTGACGCCCAGGTCGAGGTGATCGAGGCGTAGCGGCACGGGGGTGAATGACGAGGCGAAGAGGTCGCTTACAATGGCCACAAGGGGGGCGGATGACACAACCCGGCCCGCGATTGCCACGCTATGCCGGTGCTTCGGTTTTGAATTGCCCCCCATAAATTCTTGCCAACGGGTCACTAGAGTGGCTAAAGTATGAGTGCGCGTTTGCTCGGATGCGCCCCCGCGCCGTTCCGCGGCGATGTGGTTTGGGGCGGCCCGGAGGCGTTGGCGAGCGGCGGGAATCCCTCGACCGAGGTGTTGAGGGCTTCGTTTGGCCGCGTCCGGCGATCGGGAGTCGCCGACCCATGAGTGACAAGTATCGCATCATGATCGTAGATGATGACGAAGACGCCTGCCGCGTCCTCGCCCTGGTGCTCCGCGACAGCTACGAGGTCGTCGAGGCCCACGACGGCCTGGACGCGCTCAGCAAGCTGGAGGTCTACGAGCCCGACCTGGCCATCATCGATATCATGATGCCGCTGATGGACGGTTTCCAGGTCTGCGAGTCGATCCGCCGTCACCCCCGTTTCAATAATATGCAGGTCATGTTCCTGTCGGCCTATGGGTCCAAGGAGAACATCCGGCACAGCTACGCGGTGGGGGCCAACCTGTTCATGACCAAGCCGGTCGACCCCGGCCGCGTCCTGAAAAACATCGACTTCACGATCGAACACGAGCCGCCCCCGCTGAGGGTCAAGAAATACACGATCGAGCAGCTCAAACGGATGGAGGAAGAGGAAGCACTCCGTATCCGGATGGAGGTCCAACATCAGGAGGAACTGAAGCGGCGGCCCCCGCCCGAACCGGTCCCTCCACCGCAGCCCGAACCAAAAGTCGAATCCAAACCCGAGCCCGCCGCGGCCCGCGGGCACGCCGAGAAGGCGCGGCCGGCGCGCGAAGCCACGATCAAAGCCGCTCCCGACGCCGAGTGCCCCGCCGCCCCGGCGGCCGAGGGGGACGAAGAGGCCGTCGGCCTGCCGGCGCGGCTGCTGATCGTCGACGACGACGAAGAGATGCAGCACATGCTGGACTTGGCCATGCGCGAGCAGTACGAGGTCACCTCGGTGCTCAACGGCTTAGAGGCGATCGAGCGCATAGTCGATTTTGAACCCGATCTGATGCTGCTCGATATCATGATGCCAAAAATGAACGGCTATCAGGTGCTCCAGTCGATTCGGCGCAACCGCTATTTAAAATCGCTGCCGGTCATCGTGATCTCGGCCAAGACAAGCCCCAAGGACCGCGAATACGCCGCGCGCCTGGGGGCCACCAACTTTATCGCCAAACCTTACAAGGTCGACGATCTGCTCAAGACGCTCGACACGCTGGTCAAGACCCCCGGCTTCAAGATCAAAGCCAAGAAGATGACGATCGAACAGATCCGGGCATTGACCGTCACCATCGAGAAAGAGCGCGAAGACCGCATGCGCCACGCCTCCAAGGCCACCCAGTACGCCAAACTGCGCGAGGTGATCAGGGAAGGCTTGGCCGAAGATGAAAAGGCCTCCAAGAAATCCCGCCGTTAGGCTTCAGATAATAAAAACGGCGATTCCCTTCAATCGAGAAGGAATCGCCGCGGGTGAAGGGAGCGGGCGTCGTGCCCACCCCCTGAGATCGCTCCACTGAAGGATTAGAGAGTGAAACCCCGCTCGTTGTGCTGAGCGATGTCCAGGCCCTCGGTTTCCTCTTCCTCGGTGACCCGCAGGCCGATCACGGCATCCAGGACCTTCAAAATGATCACTGTAACGATGCCCGTGTAAATGATCGTGGCGAACGCGCCGACGAACTGAAGGCCGACTTGCTTGCCCAGGCTGACGCCTTCGCCAAGCCCGGCGCCCCCCAGACCTTTCGCGACGAACACGCCCGTCAGGATCGCGCCGATAAACCCGCCGACGCCGTGAACGCCGAACACGTCCAGGGAGTCGTCGTAGCCGAACATGCGTTTAAAGCTGGTCGCGAACCAAAAGCAGCCCGCCCCGGCGGCCAAGCCGATCACGAGCGCTCCCATGGGGCCGACGAAGCCCGAGGCCGGCGTAATCGCGACCAGGCCCGCGACCGCTCCCGTGGCGATCCCCAAGGCACTCGGTTTGCCATGCTTGCCCCACTCAATGAACATCCAGGTCAGGGCGGCCACGGCCGTGGCGATGTGGGTGACGGCCATCGCCATCCCGGCCACGTTGTCGGCGGCCAACTCGCTGCCCGCATTAAATCCGAACCAGCCCACCCACAGCATCGACGCCCCCACAACGGTCAGGACCATGCTGTTGGGAGCCATCGGCGTGCGTGGATAACCCATGCGCTTGCCGAGCATTACGCACACGACCAGCCCGCCGATACCCGCGTTGATGTGCACCACCGTGCCGCCGGCAAAATCGAGGACGCCCAGATCGCCCAACCAGCCACCGCCCCAGACCCAGTGGCAGATGGGGGCGTAGACCACCGTGAGCCAGATGGCCATGAACCATAACATCGCCGAAAACTTCATCCGTTCGGCGAAAGCCCCCACCATCAGTGCCGGGGTGATGATCGCGAACGTCATCTGAAACATCATGAAGACCGTCTCGGGGATCGAGCCGGACATTGCATCCGTCCCCACGCCTTTGAGAAACAATTTTCCGAGATCGCCGACGAACTTGCCCTCGCCGCTAAAGGCCAAGCTGTAACCATATATAAACCACAAAACGCTCATCAGGCACGTGATCGCGAAACACTGCATCATCACCGACAAGACGTTCTTCGCGCGCACCAGACCGGCGTAAAAGAGCGATAGGCCGGGGATGGTCATGAACAGCACGAGCACCGTCGAGGTCAACATCCAGGCCGTGTCGCCGCTGCTCAGCTCATCTTGGGCCATTGCCAGGGTGGGCAACCCCGCGAAAACGAGCCCCAAGACGGTCAGAACACCCCATTTGGGCTGTAGGTTTTTCATCATCCTGCATTTCTCCCTTGGAATTAAACTCAGAGCGCGTCCGGGCCGGTTTCGCCCGTGCGGATGCGCATGGTCTCCTCGATCGCGCTCACGAATATCTTCCCGTCCCCGATCTTGCCCGAGCCCGCCGAGTTGCGGACCGCGTCGAGAACGCCCTCGACCTGTTCGTCGTTAACGACGATATCCAGACGGATCTTGGGGACGAAATCCACCTTGTATTCGGCCCCGCGATAGATTTCCTTGTGGCCCTTTTGGCGGCCGAAACCCTTGACCTCAGAGGCGGTCATGCCCTGGACGCCGACCTGCGATAGGGCGTCACGCACCTCGTTAAGAACGTGCGGTTTGATGATGGCGGTCACCAGTTTCATCGGTTTTGTCCTCCCTCGGGACGGTGGTAATCAAGGTCCACGACGCCAAGCCGAAGGCGTCAGCCTCTCGAATTTGGCCCCGCGCCACTGCCTACCGGAAAATCTTGATCATGAATTGTGCGACGGGCGTTGACCCATAATACTCCACTTTATGTATAGAGTTGCTCCAGAAAGGTCAAGCCCCGAATGCGAAAAAAATGGCCACGGGGACATCATGAATCTGCCAGGCGGGCCGGGTTCCGCAAACCCAAGCGCCCGGGCGCCCCCGCCAACTAAATTCACGTTGATTTCGTACTGGATTCTCGTTACAATGGGAGGGAGTCACTTTCAGGCCCGGGCCGAACGAGGCCAAGTGCAATGCCCTCAGCCCTTAGGGGAGGGATAAACGGCCAATCCGACCCGTAGTTCGTTTCAGGGAGGCCACGCGGTTATGCCCACCGAAGTCAAAGACACCAGGATCGAAACCCTCTGCCTGCATGCCGGTGCCCAGCCGGACCCCACGACCATGGCGCGCGGCGTGCCCGTCCATCGCACGAGTTCCTACGTTTTCCGCGACACCGAACACGCGGCCAACCTGTTCGGCCTGCGCGAACTCGGCAACATCTATACGCGCATCATGAACCCCACGACCGACGTGCTCGAGCAACGCGTGGCGGCCCTGGAGGGCGGCGCGGCGGGGCTTGCCCTGGCGTCGGGCACCAGTGGCGTCTACTTCTCGGTCATCAATATCTGCCAGTCGGGCGACGAACTGGTCTCGGCCAACAACCTCTATGGCGGGACCTACACGATGTTCGACCAGATCCTGCCCCAGTTCGACATCAAGACCCGCTTCGTCGACCCGCGCGATCCCAACAACTTCGCCCGGGCCATCACCGACAAGACCAAGCTGCTGTTCTGCGAAACGATCGGCAACCCGGGGCTTGACGTGGCCGATATCTCGGCGATCGCCGAGATCGCCCACGCCCATGATTTGCCCTTGGTGGTCGACGCCACCTTCACGACCCCGTACCTGATGCGCCCGTTCGATTATGGGGCGGACGTCATCGTCCATTCCTTGACCAAGTGGCTGGGCGGCCACGGGACCGGTATCGGGGGCATCGTGGTCGACTCGGGCAAGTTCGACTGGACGCATTCCAAGTTCCCGCTCTTCAACGAACCCGACAAGAGCTATCACGGCCTGCGCTTCGCTCACGACCTGGGCGACCTCAATCCGCTGGCCTTCATCCTGCGGATGCGGGTGGTGCCGCTACGCAACCTGGGTGCCTGCATCTCGCCCGATAACGCCTGGATGTTCCTGCAGGGGATCGAGACCCTGCCGTTGCGCATGGAGCGGCATTGTCAAAACGCCCTGGCCGTCGCCGAGTACCTCAAGGGCCATCACCGGGTGGATTGGGTGCGCTATCCGGGCTTGGAAGACGATCCGACCCATGAAGTGGCACGGAAATACCTGGATAAGGGATACGGCGGGATGGTCGTCTTTGGCATCCATGGGGGCAAGGAGGCGGGCGCGAAGTTCATCGACTCGCTCACGCTACACTCGCACCTGGCCAACGTCGGCGACGCCAAAAGCCTGGCCATCCACCCGGCGACGACAACCCACTCCCAAATGAGTGAGGAGCAACTCATCGAGGGCCAGATCACCCCGGACCTGGTCCGGCTGTCGGTGGGGATCGAGAACATCGACGACATCGTGGAAGACTTGGAGCAAGCACTGTCGGCCTCGCAGGCTTGAGGGAACCTCTAAAAATTCAGTCCCGACAGGGACGATTGCTTTCAGCCCGCCACGCAAGTGGCGGGAAATCAAACCGATAATGAATCGGAGTCCCGTAGGGACGACTGCAAAGCGGATTGTAGAGGTACCCTTGATACAATTGGGTGCGAATCAGGGCATGTTTCTCGAGTACCCGTGCCTATTGGCCGCGGTGATTCGTCCAGAATTGAGCCCGCAACCTTGAAAGGATCGAATGGAATGAACCGTAGGTGAAAACCGACGGAGCTTCTGAGTCGGCTCGCACCGTCGCCTAAGCGCCATGGCGCGTCGGAGACTCGTCCCCCGGATTCCGATGCGATCGATCGGGGTCTCCCATGGAGTGGGGCTTTTATTCGATTGGAAGAGTTCGAGGACGAGTGATGAGGACGAGGGCCGATCACCAACCAGAACGGGGACGTTTCCTCGAAGCGACGTTTACTCCCTATACTGAATCATACCCAGCTTGTGAAACACTACGGCATTGACTTGACATGAGCGCGGCTCCCGAACCCACGAATCCTTCCGGTTGCCCGGTTGTCGAGACGAAGTTTTTCACCTTCGCCCAAGAGGGTGGGGATCCGCTTACCCTGGAGTGCAACGGCAAACTCTCCCCGGTGACGCTCGCCTACGAGACATACGGCCAACTCAATGAAGCGCGCGACAACGCGATCCTCGTTTTCCACGCCCTGACCGGCAGCCAACACGCCGCCGGATTCAACCCCGCGGTCGAGGGTGTCGACCGGCTGTGGAACGAGGAGTGCCGGACCGGTTGGTGGGACGACTTCATCGGACCCAACAGGGCGCTCGATACCAACCTCTACCATGTCATCTGCGCCAATTACATCGGCGGTTGTTACGGATCGACCGGCCCCACCTCGACCAACCCCAAGACCGGCAAACCGTACGGCGGCGACTTCCCGATCGTGACGCTCGGCGACGTGGTCGACTCCCAGATGCGGTTGCTCGACCACCTCGGCGTGCGGACCTTGCTGGCCGCCAGCGGCGGATCGCTGGGCGGGATGATGGCCCTGGACCTGGCCGTGCGCTATCCCGAGCGCGTGCGCTGCGTCATCCCGATCGCGACCGGGGTGCGCGCCAGCACGCTGCAGCGGCTGCACAACTTCGAGCAAATCTACGCCATCGAAGAAGACCCCAATTTCAACTACGGGCACTACTACGACGGCGAGCCGCCGCTGATGGGCCTGGTGCTGGCCAGGATGATCGGCCACAAGACGTTCGTTTCGCTGGGCGTGCTCCAAGAGCGCGCCGGCGGGCAGATCCTGCAAGGCGACGACGACCTCAAAGGCTACCGTCTCCAGCACGCCATCGAGTCCTACATGCTCAATCGGGGCAGGAAGTTCGTCGAGCGCTTCGACGCGAACGCGTATCTGCGCATCATCAGCATGTGGCAGCGTTTCGACCTGACGCGCTCGTCGGGCGGATATCTACCCCGGGCGCTGGTTCCGTGTCGCGATCACCGCTTCTTGATCTTCTCCATCGACTCGGACGTCTGTTACTACAACGACGAGCAAGACGAGCTATGTGAGGGGCTCAAACGAGCCAGCGTGAACTATCTTCACATCACGGTCCACTCCGACAAGGGCCACGACTCCTTCCTGCTCGAGCCCAAACTCTTTTCGCCTCATATCTCGTACGTCCTGAACGAGACCCATTGCGAGATACAATAGCGTTCATCCGGCTACTGGATGTTCTGGACCTGTTCGCGCATCTGTTCGGTGAGTGATTTGAGTTCCAGTCCAAGGGGCGTGATTTGCGTATCGCGCGACTTCGAGCAGATCGTATTGACCTCGCGGCCGATCTCCTGCATCAGGAAATCGAGGTTCTTGCCGACGGCGTCGGCGCGCTCCTCGTTGCGCGTCAGCGCGGCGGCCCGATCCAGGTGGGCGCGCAGGCGGGTGATTTCTTCACTGATGTCGCCGCGATCGGCCAGCATCGCCGTCTCCAGCTCGAGGCGCCCCGGCTCCAGTTGGGTCTTGAGCTCGGCCGCCAGCTCCTGGGCGCGAGCCGTTAGCCGTTCGCGCTGGCGGGCCAGGACTTCGTCTTTGAGGGCCTCGATCCGCTCGACGCCGACGCGCATCCGCTGGATCAGGTCGCTTAACTGAGCGGCCAGGGCCTCGCCCTCGCGCCGGCGCTCGGCCTCCAGGGCCGCCAGCGCCTCCTCGACGCACACGCGCAGGGTCTCCCACAGGGTTTCGCTCTCGAGCTCGGGCGGCGCCACCTCGAGCACGCCCGGCAGCCCGGTCAGCGATGCGATGGGGATCTCGCCCGCGGCCCCTAGCTCGCTCAGCCGCCGCAACTGTTTAAGATACTGCCCCGCCAGCTCGGCATTGACGCGCACCGTTGGCTGGGCCTCCTCGCCCCCTTTCCAACGCACCCGGCAATCCACCTTGCCGCGCACGACGCGCTCCTTTAGCAATGCGCGCAACGGCGGTTCCAGGGCATTCAGCTCGCGCGCCAGGCCGACCGAGATGTCCTGGTACCGATTGTTCACCGTACGCAGTTCGACCATGAACTGGCCAACGGGGGTTTCACACTGGACCCGCCCAAACCCCGTCATGCTGCACAGCCCCATTTGGTTTTCCAAACTCATGTCAAACGACCCATGCTTTCACGTATAGGAACCTCTAGAATTTCGGTTTGCGGTCGTCCCTACGGGACTCCAATTCGTTATCGGTATAATATCCCGCCACTTGCGTGGCGGGCTGAAAGCAATCGTCCCTACCGGGACTGAATTTATAGAGGCGCCTTTATTCAGAAAACAGGAACGAACTCAAGGCCAAAACCAGTCATTATCCTAACTTGATTCCACGGCCCATTTCAAAATCCGTGAAAATCCGTCAAATCCGCGTCCCATTCTTATCCACCGCATCCCCGCCCCAAACAACCTATCCCCCATCGCCGTCGCCCGGCCCCACGGACGGAGCGGCCGGCCGTGGAAGCGGCGTGGGCTTCGGCGGCCCAGCCCGAGGTTCCTGAGTGGCGCCCTCGATGGGCACATCGGGCCGTTTGGACCAATAAAGTTCCATCCACAGCACCTTGGCAAAGCATGCAACCGGCACGGCCAGGATCATTCCGCCCAGGCCGGCCCGCGACCCGACGGCCAGCGCCAACATCACCGCCAACGGATGAAGACTCGCCCCGCGCCCGACGATAAGCGGCTGAAACACCATGGCATCCAGGGCTTGGATCGCGCCGAACCCCGCCAGCAAGTAGATGATATGCACGCCTCGGTCGCTCATCGTATCGAGCGAGCCGGTGAACAAAATCCACAGTAGCCCCGGCAGGAAACCCGCGACCGAACCCAAGTAAGGGATCAGGTTCATCAGCCCCGCAAAGCACCCGATCAGGATCGCGTACTGCTTCATCCCGATCAGGAACAGCAAGACGGAGGTCAACGCGCCGACGAACGCGCAGACGATCAACTGGCCGCGCATGAACCCGCCGACCGCCCGATCGCCCTTGAGCAGGATAGCCCAAATGCGATCATGATGTCGTGCGGGCAGGGCCTTGCGGATGACCCGCGGGATGTCGTCCATATCGGCCAGGTAATAAAAGGCGATAATGACGACGAAGATGAAGGAGGCCGCGATGCCTCCGGTCGCCTTGATCACCCCGGCGATGCCCCCCGCCACGCTGCGCGCGACGTTCACCGAGCCCTCGGCGACCGTCCCAACCGTCCCGCCCAGGCTCATGAAGAGGCCTTTGATCTGCCCGTCCAGGTTGGCGACAAACTCGCGGAACCGCTCCTCGAGTTGCGCGCGCGCCTCCGCGTCGAGGTGCTTGGCGGTCAGGCTGTTGACGATCTTCTCAACCGAGTTGCTCAGGTCGCTCAGGCCCGCGGTGATCTGCTGATAGAGGACCGGCGCCAACCACGCCGAGACCCCGCCGATCAACAACACGATCAACGCCCCCACCACCAGGATCCCGGCGGTCCGGCCCAGCTTGAGCTTCTCCTGCGTGAAACTCACGATCGGATGGAAAACGTAGGCCACGATCAAAGCCACCAGGAACGGGGAGAGCAGATCGAGCGCCAAGACAAGGATCGGCGCGAGCTGGCGCAACGCGAACAACGCCACCGCCGCGGCGAGGAGCCAAAACAGCACCTTGAGCCAGGGCGTCGAGGTCTTGAAGTATTCGTCCAATCCTGTCACGAGCACCCTTCCCTCGACATCTCCAAGCGTCAAACCAGAGTCCGGCCGGTCGACAAACTCACTGATCGCGGCGTGGCTGTATTATTTAAGGCCGGAGCGGTCTTGGCAAGCTCTATTGCGGGATATGAAAGACGCGGCCCGGATGGGTCGCTTCCTCAATCGTTCCTCGGGGGGCGGGAAACGGCTACTCGTAGATCTCCCACAGCGTCGCGGCGTTGCCGGGTTGTGCGACCAACGTGAAGAATCCGAATTCATCGACGGTCGCCTTGGCCTCGTTGCGAGCCGAGTCGATGATGGTCGGGTTCTCCGTCCACGGGCCGCTTAAAGACGGGGCTGTGAAGATGATGAGATCCGCATCCGTCCCCGGGAGCAATTCAATTTCGTGATCGACGTATTTCAGCGTCACCTCGGCCGACTCCCAACCTGTTCGGTCCGTCGAGATCTCCCACGCGACGCCGGCCACGTTCCCAAACGGCTCGAGGTTGGTGATGCCGCCATGATGCCGCCGGAGCGTGACGGTCACGATCGAAGCGCCGTCCGTCCCGCCTCCAGAACCCTTGTCATGGTCGGAGAAGTCGATCTTCGCCCGTGAATCGCCCACAACCGTCTCCGGCACAATCGCGC
Source organism: Candidatus Sumerlaeia bacterium (assembly GCA_963580245.1). Classification (GTDB taxonomy): domain Bacteria; phylum Sumerlaeota; class Sumerlaeia; order MVZB01; family MVZB01; genus CAUZJO01. The sequence goes on from CAUZJO010000005.1 coordinate 18,993, forward strand.
CTCCGATTCCGTCGCTGATGCGAGAGCGGGCCAAGTAGGTCGCCGAAGCCGGTGGCGTTTCAGGACTGAACACCACGTAGCTCTTCCCGGAACGATTATGGCTACCGCCCTCCTCGCCTGCGTCAGGGGCACCGATGATCACGTCGACCAAACCGTCGCCGTTGACGTTTCCCGCGCCAGAGACGCTCGAGCCGGAGCTGTCGTGAAACAGGCAGAAGTTACTTGAGTGAATCCCGTTGAGGACGAACCCGCTGGCGTTGCTGACCGCGGCGATCTCCGACAAATTGACCACTCCCCCGTCCGGCTTGCCGAACACGACGTAGCTCTCCCCAGCACTTTTTTTGCCGCCGGAATCCGCGCTCGCCGCCCCGACGATCAGATCGGCCAGACCGTCGCCGTTCACGTCTCCCGCCGCCGAAACGCTTCTTCCTGCAAAGTTACCGGGGTCAGTCCCCTTGATGATGAACCCGCCGCTGTTGTCATCCATGGCAGTGTCCAATAGATCAACAACCGCGCCGTCGGCCTTACCGAAGACCACGTAGCATTCCCCAGCCTTGTCATATTTGGCTGAACCCTCCGATCCCACAATCAGATCGGCCAGACCATCGCCGTTGATGTCCCCACCACCTGAGACGCTAGTCCCGGTATGCACCACACCATTTGCATCCGCCGGGCTGTATATGACAAAGCCGCCGTGATCGTTGTCCATGGCGAACTCGCATAAATCAACTGGCCACCCGCTGGCCCTCCCAAAAACGAGATAAGTTTCCCCGCTGTCGGTCCCCGGTTCTGGCGCCCCCACAATCAGATCGGCCAGGCCGTCGCCGTTGACATCTCCGCCACCTGAGACGCTTTCCCCGGAGAAAGCCTCTGGTCCTCCCCTGCCACTGAAGAAGATAAGGAATCCACCGCCATTGTCATAATGGACAATGTCCGGCAGCTCGATCACCTTCGCCGGCGCCGTCGCCCCCCCGAACAGCACCCCAACGACCAGCGCCGCGAAGCCTGCTAGGCGGGTGCAGTTGGACCCGCCACGCTGCAGACATGGAGACCAGCCCCATCTGAATTGGGAAACCTGAGAGCGATTCATTCGACTGTAAAAGAGCTCAGTGTCACTGGAATTGAACTGCTAAAGCCGACAAGGCTTATGCGCTCCTCGCCTTCCACCAGATCAAACCGTCCCCCGACCAGCAGGCCGACGCCGGACGAGGTAAAGGCATGCACTTGAGCGCCGTTGCCGCCCAACTCCGGGCTCCAGGCGATCGGTTCGCCCGTATTGGAGCCGTCGGCGGGATTAAAAGCGGCGAGGCCCGTCCGCGGAAAGGTGCCGTCCTTGAAACTTGTGAAAACTCTGCCCGCGATCAGATTGACGCCGTCAAAATGGAGGCCCAAATCCCCCCATTCATCCGCGGATCCCATGTCGGATCCGCAAGACCCGTGTTGCTCCCATCGGCCAGCTCGAAGGCCGCCAGGGAAGATCGGGGAACGTCTCCATTGACATGACCGAATGTCCCACCGGCATAAAGGACCGAATTGTGGATCGGGATGCTCGACACCTTGTCGCGAGATCGGCCACCCTGGATCGGATGCCAGGCGGGATCGACACGACCGATATTCACGTCGTTTGCGAGTTCGAAGGCCGCCAGAAAGCGGCGCGCGGCCCCCTCGTCGATTCCCGAGGTCACACCGGCAAATACGCCCCCCGCATAAACGAGGTCATCGGTGACTGCCAATGTTTCAACATAATAATTAACTTGAGGATCCCAGACGGCATCCAACCGACCGGTCCGACCGCCTCCAGCCAGCTCGAAGGCCGCCAGGTTCCTGCGCGTGACACCATCATTAACGTCGAGGAATTGGCCTCCGACGTACAGGCGGTCTCCCTTCACCGCGAGCGCGAGGACAAAACCATCTACATTGGGGTCCCAATCCGGGTCCAGCTCGCCGGTGAGTGCGTGAAAAGCGGCTAAACTTCTGCGTGGGACGCCATCAACCGTGGTGAAGAATCCACCGATATAGATACGATTCTCATGCTGTGCCACGGCGAAGACGGTAGGCTCGATGGCCCGGCTACCCTCTATGACGGGAAACGCCGGATCAGGTGTCCCCGGCAGGGCGAATGCCCGTGTGAGAAATCCGAAGAGGCAACTTGACCACAAAACCAGCCGAACTTCAAAGCCAAGGCCGGATCGTCGTTCCCGGCTTGGACGTCGTGTGACCCACCCTGGACCGAGTTTGGTCCTTGACTTGAACGCAACAAGCCCATTTCTCATCCCCCTTGCCCCCCATTCGAGTAATTTAAAAGTCCATAAACCAACCATGCACATCGCTGTCTGAGCAACAACAGGTCCATTTTTTTGTGTTGGAGGGGAAACCGTATATTTCGTCCGGAACCGCCTGTTCAGGCCCGGATACGATCAAAAATCAACCAAATCAACCCCCGCGCAACATGCAGACGAGGCAAATCAGAGGAGAAAAGCCAACTTTAAGGATATAAGGAGGTTTATATCTTCATAATGCTTGAACAAAAATTGTGCGCCGCGTGTGCGGTTTCTCGATTTGAGAAACAACCGACGGGCGCCGACTTCACTCAAGTCAGGCGTCATGGCTCTTCCGGCGATAGAGATGGTTTGATCGTTCGGTCTCGACTGACCGCGCTCAGGGCGCCGTGAAGACCGCGCAATAAGAGGCTTGCGTCAATCCCCAGGCCCAACATGCGAAACCCCGCTTCGCGGCGCGCGATCAGGTTTCCATTGTTGGTCGCCAAGAGGCCGCACTGTTTGCCTTGGGCCCGAATCTTGTCCTTGGCCGCGTTGATTTGCTCGGCCACGCCGGGCCCCTCCCACTGGCCGCGATAGCCGGCGGTCGCGGAGTAATCGCTGGGGCCGAAGAAATAGATGTCCACGCCGGGCACTTCGATCAAGGCGTCGATGTTGCGGCCGGCCTTGACCGACTCGATGATGGGGATGACCAGGACGTTCTCGTTTGCCTCGCCGACGTGTTGGGTGACGCACTCGCCCCAACCGGTCGCCCGTTCCGCCCCGATCCCGCGCTCGCCTTCGACCGGATAGCGCGCGAAGGCGACCGCCTGGCGAAGTTGCTCGTCCGTTTCGATCCACGGGACGATGACGCCATCGGCGCCGATGTCGAGCGCCCGCTTGATCAGCCCCCGGTTCAGTTCCGCGATCCGGACCAACGCAACGGTCCGGCTGCGCACGGTCGCGCGCAGATGTTCGACGATCTCCTTCCAGTCCAGGTGTCCATGTTCGGCGTCAATGACGACCCAATCCAGGCCCAGCGCCACGGCCATCTCGGTGATGCCGACCGACTCCATCGTCACCCACAAGCCGTAGACGGGCTGATCGGCGCCGAGTTTCTCGCGCAGTTGTCGAATGGCCGAGGTCTTCATGTTTGCATCCTTCTCATCACCGAGCTGTTCTGAACGTTAGCGCGCATCGCCGGGATCGAGGCGGTCCTTTTCCCGGTTGGTTCAGACCGCCGGGTTGCGTGGGCGAACCTCACGCGCCAGGTCGATAAAACGACTTGCTCCACGTTTAGCACACTTCAGGAGTTTTGCGAATTGAATCCACCCGAACTCGCCGGGCACGCTTGCCGCCCGGTGCGACCGGTTGGGGGTTCAGATGCCGGTCCCTTCGTCCGAGCCGTCGCTCTTCGGTGCCGAACCGTTCTGCTCGGGGGCGAACGCCCAGTAATGAAAACTGTTATGATGGCCGTCGCTCCACGTCATGTTGGTTGAGAGTTTGATTCGCAGCGGCGTGCGACGGACGAGTTCTCCGGAGATGTTAAAGGTCGCCTCGCATGGCCTGCCCCGTTCGCTTTGGCGCATGTCGCGTCGCAGCGTGCGCGTCGAGGGATCGTCGGGGGTGTGCAGCGCGAAACTGACCAGCCGCACCGCGCGGGGCGGCTCCGGTTCAACTCCGGGCAGACTCTTGGGCGTGGGGTAATGCAGGTAGGAGCATTCGGCCTGAAGCAACGCGCATCCGGGTCGGCCCGCGCGGGGAAGATTTCCGACCCCCGCGCGCAACGTCTTGGTGGCGCCCGAGGTGAGCGTATCCTCGGCCAAAACGCGCCCTTGCATGTCTTTGATCCTCACGGTCTGCGTGACGGTCGAAGGGACGTCCCCGGCCATGACCTCAACGCGAAGCTCCGACGTATCCCGCAGCTCATCGGTGGCCAGATAGAAATGGCCGAACCGGCCTTTGAGCCAGCGGCCTTTATCATCGGGTCCGAGGATGTCGCGGCCGGCCGTCACCCAGGGGGTCAGGCGCCAGACGCCCGCAGGTTGGCCGTCGACCTCGACGTCGAGAACCATCGGCGTGTGGTCATGCCAGCCCGGTTCATAACGCGTAACGAGCATCAGGTCGCGTCCGGGCTGGGCCGCCGTCTCGAACGATTCCGACCCGCGAATATGCCGGCCCGAGTCCATGACGACGGTCGTCCCCGAGCGGAACGTGTAGGTCCACTCCAATGCCTCTTCGCCGCGCAGCGAGGGTTTGCTCGAGTAGTCGTGCGCTCGCTCGTCTTCTTTGAGCCCGACGTTCAGGGTATCCACGAGCCGGTAACCACCGGTATCCGCCTGAATCGGCAAACTCCCGCGGCCGACCCAATCCCAATCGGGCTGCAGGACCGTCATGCCGTTGCCGACCGAGACTAATCGACCGCCGAGCTTGATATGATGGATGCCCGTCAGGAAGCCGCTCTCGATCAACTGGGGAAACCAGTGAGGATAGACGACAAAATAGTCGGGGCGCTCCTCGGGGGGCATCGCCTCGATACGGTCCCAGATCGCCATGGGCACGGGCGACTCGAATCGCGGACTGACCAGACCGATGAGATCGACGATGCGGCATCGACCCAGCCAAACGGTGAACCCCGCGTCGTTGACCGCGATGGCATCGTCGGGCGCCAGATGCTGGTCCATCCACTCACTCAGCCGGACATGGTGTAGCCGGATCTCTTGCGCCGATTTGGCGAGCACGATTGACCAGTGCGGAATCATCAAGACCGACAGAAACAACACAAAGCTGCTGAACCAGCCGCGCAACGCCAGCCGCTGATCGATGGCGTGAATCCCGATCGCCATCAGGGGAACGAACACGACGAGGAAATGGAGGAAGTAGCGGTTGTATTGCCAGTCACCGACAGGCAGTAGGAAGCAGAGCAGTCCCATGGCAAACGTGGCCGGGACGAGGGCGGCCGCCGCCTCCCAGCCTCGGCCGCTGCGCCGCGCCACCGCGCATAATTTGGCCACGCCGATGATGACCACCAGCCACACGAAGCCTTTAAAGAATTCGGCATACTGCGCGCCGAAATAACCGAAGCGGAATCGGATCCCCAGCAGTCCGTTGTAAAGCACCTCGATCCAGTCGAACTGACGCCCGCCCGACATCTGACCGGCAAACGCGGCCTTGGCGCGCAGGCCGCTGGGGATGATCGAGCCGGTCAGGGCGAAATCCAGGATCGGTTTGACCAAAGCGAAGAGTGGGGGGAAGGCGAAGGGGAGCGCCGCCAGGAAGCCGGATCGCCGCCAAGTTCCCAACCCCAGCAGCAGGCACATCAGCGCCGTCATCAGGCCGCCCTCGGGCCGAACCAAGGCCAGCAGCGACGCAACCAGCAGGAAGAGGACTTTTTGCGCCCCGCTTGCCTGACCGGGCACGGGCATCAGCGCAAGCGAACCGGCCAAGAGCGCGCTGAACAGCGCGATTTCCATCCCGCTAAAGATCCCCCACTGGAGCGAACCCGACGTGAGGAAGAACAAGCCCGCCAGGAAGGCCCAATCCGTCCGGTCGCTCAGCCGCCGCACCCAATGGAAAACACCCCATGCGGCAAGCCAATAGAAGACGCCACCGGCAACCAGCGCGATCCAGAGCATCGCCGACTGTGGCGCGCCGGCGAGCAGAAACAGTGCCAGGAAGGCCGGATAGAGGAAACTGGTCGCGCCGCGAACATATCCCTCGCCGGGTACGAATTCCAGCAGCCGTCCTTCGGCCAGCGAACGCGCGAAAACCAAATGGATATAGGTGTCATCGATCGCGGGGGCCAATTCGCCGGCGTAGGAGCGGATCATGCCGATGTGCAAGCCGGTCAGGCCCGCCGTGATCACCAGGCTAATCCATAAGTAGCGGCGGCAGGTCATCGGTGACATCTTCTCTGGGTTTCGTTTGACGCGCGCGGAAGGTGAACCCGCTTGCAAACCTAACGAACCTTGCGTGCGCTCCATGGCACTCAATGACCAACGTAGCGTTCGACAAGGGCGATGTCGATGATCTTGCGGATCGAGGTGGCGCGTGGCAAGACGCCGCCCGCCGATCTCAATGCGCCGTTTGCCCCCTCATGTCCCGTTGTTCATGCTCGATCAAGTTTTCGGTAACGAAAACCCGGGTACCTACCGAGGCTGTAGCGGAATTCAATACATGCCCCCTCTTCGAGAGGAGCAAGGTCATGCAAGATCGTCGGGTACGTGATTCCTGAATCGTAATCTCCCAGTGCTATCGCATCGAAAACGGTGATCCTCGTCAGGAGCATCGCCGCGTAGCCGCCGAGCTCGCGGCCTTGGGGGAGTCGGACAACGACGGGAGGCAGCGAACGTTCCGCCGCATCCTCAATTGGTTCATCATCAACGTGGAGCCTGGCCGCGATATCTTTGGTGAGCTCGAAGATTCGGCCGAGCCACCGGCAATATCAGCGAAGACACCGACATCAACGGCGTCGGCGTCACGCTCACCGAATCGTTGGCCTCCTTCTGCGCCAACATCCCCGGCAGCGGCACTGCGCTCTCGCTTCGCATCACGGTGCACGCGGACGGCGGCTCCGAGGAGGTCGCTTTCGATCACTTCAGCGTCGAGTCGGAACCCCCGCCGGGGCCGGAGATGGATGTCTCGGGCAATGGCATGTCAATCCCCGACGGGGACGTCACCCCGCAAACCGCGGACGACACCGATTTTGGCAGCGTCCAGTTGGACGGCGAGACCAACGCCAACACGTTCACGATTTCGAACACCGGCGGCGCCGATCTGAACCTGACCAGCGGCCCCCTCCCCGCGTTGCGATCAGCGGAATGTACGCCTCCGACTTTGCGCTGACGACCGACGCAACGACGCCGGTCGCCGCCGGCGGCGGAACCACGACGTTCACGATTACGTTTGACCCCAGCGCCGTCGGTCTTCGCGCCGCCACGGTCGGCATCGATAACGATGAAGCCGATGAAAACTCCTATAACTTCGATATCCAGGGGACCGGTATAGCGTCCGTCCCGGAGATCGACGTCTCGGGCAACGGCATGTCCATCCCCAACGGCGACACCACGCCTCAAGCCGCCGCCGACACCGATTTCGGTCAACATGACGTATTAAGCGGAGCACAAACGAACACCTTTACCATCACGAACTCCGGATTTGCCGTTCTGAACCTGACCGCCGGCCCGCCGCTGGTGGCAATCGGCGGGACCCATGCCTCCGACTTTACGCTGACGACCGACGCGACGACCCCGGTGGCCAGTGCCGGCGGGACGACGACCTTCATGATCGCATTTGACCCGAGTGCCAATGGCTTGCGCGCGGCGACCGTCAGCATCGATAACGATGACGCCAACGAGAACCCCTACACCTTCGACATTCAGGGCAAGGGGATGGGGGAAGTCATCTGGACCGACGATTTTGAATCAACGGCGCCCACCAGCGGCGACCGCGACGCGCCGAACCACGCCGATATGGATAACGGGGAAATCTGCGCCGACGGGGACTATTTCGTCAGAACCAGCGACCCGGGTGACGGGACTACCAATGGTTTTGATCAGACGTTCTCCAACATCCAGGACAGCAACTATTGGCGGGCGGAAGACCTGAATGCCTGTATCACCAATCCGGACGTGATCAACTGGACGGGCATGGACATCACGGGCCGGACCGACCTGTTGTTCACCGGGTTCTTCGGCGCCAACGCATTGTTTCTTGGCGGCGCGTTCAATGCGGATGATTTCATTCGGGTCGAAGCCGATATCGACGGTGGTGGGTTCTCGACCATTCTTGAATTCCAAGGTGATGAAAAGAGCGGGGCGGGATCGAACGGTGACTTACGACAGGATACCGATTCCAACGGCGTCGGAGACGGCGTCCTTCTGATCGAGGCTTTGGCGTCCTTCTGCGCAAATATCTCGGGGACCGGAACTGCTCTGTCCGTTCGTATTACGGCATCGGTTAACAGCGGTTCGGAGGAGATCGCCTTTGATCACTTCACGGTGGAATCGACCCTGCCCGAAGCCGACCTCTCGATCACCAAAGTCGACGACAATGATCCGGTGCTGGCCGGCGACACGTTGACTTATACCGTGACGGTCAACAACGCCGGGCCCAGCATGGCGGAGAACGTGGTTGTGACCGACACGTTGCCGATGGGGGTGACGTTTGTTTCCACCAGTGGGTGCGCTGAGGATCCGAGTGGCGTGATGACCTGTACGCTCGGCAATATCGCGGCGGAGGGGTCGGCGCAATATACGATTGAGGTGACGGTGGACGCGGGGACCAGTGGGGTTATTCCGAATCAGGCGTCGGTCGCCTCCGACACCGGCGATCCGGACACGGGCAACAACACGGTGAGCGAAGACACGACGGTCTTCCAGGTTGATTATGGCGACGCCCCCGATCCGCTGTTCGCGGTGGCGGGGGAGTATCCGACATTGTTGGTCAGTGACGGGGCGCGGCACCTGTTGGATGGGACGACTTTCCTGGGCACCGCCGTTGACGCCGAGTTCGACGGCCAGCAGAGCGCGATGGCCGTCGGCGACGACACCGACGCGGGCGGCGACGACGAAGACGGGGTGATGTTTACCACCCCCCTGGTCACGTGCGAGACGGCCGGAGTGATGGTCGAGGCCTCGGTGGCGGGTCTGCTCAATGCCTGGGTGGACTTTAACTTCGACGGCGACTGGTCGGATCTCGGCGAACAGATCTTTACCGACATGCCATTGGCGGCGGGCCCCAACTCGCTCATGTTCAGCGTTCCCTGCGCGCAGTTCACACCGAATTTGACTTACGCCCGGTTCCGTTTCGACAGCGGCGGCGGGCTCTCGCCGACCGGTTCAGCCAGCGACGGCGAAGTGGAGGACTACACGGTGCAGATCCTCGGCTTGGACTTCAGCGACGCGCCCGATCCGCTCCTTCAGACCCCCGGTCAATATCCCACGCTCGTGAGCTCCGATGGCGCGCGACATGTCCTCGACGGCGGAGCCATCCTGGGCGAGCACATCGATCCGGATGCGGACGGCCAACCCAACGCCGCTGCCGATGGCGACGATACCGACGGCTTCGACTTCGACGATGAAGACGGCGTGACCTTTACGTCGGCGCTGGTTACGGGTTTCACGGCGACGGTGGACGTCGAGGCCACGGCGGCCGGATTGCTCAACGCCTGGGCTGATTTCAACGCCGATGGCGATTGGATCGACGCCGGCGAGCAGATATTCACCGATGAGCCGCTGGCGGCGGGCGTCAATAGTCTCACTTTCTCGGTGCCGGCGGACGCGACGGTTGGATCGACCTACACCCGCTTCCGCTTCGATCAGGGCGGCGGACTCGCCCCCGATGGCATTGCCACCGATGGCGAGGTCGAGGATTACCAGGTCCAGATTGCGCCGAGCGCCGACTTGTCGATCAGCAAGATCGACGACGTGGACCCGATCGTGGCGGGCAATACTTTGACGTATACCGTCACGGTCAACAATGCGGGGCCGCAAGACGCGGTGGATGTTGTCGTGACCGACATGTTACCCGCGGGCGTGACGTTCGTTTCGAGCAGCGGCTGCGCCGAGGATCCCAGTGGCGTGCCGACGTGTTCGCTCGGCAACATCGCGGCGGGCGGATCGGCGCAGTTTACGATCGAGGTGGCGGTCGATCCCATGAGGGTCGGCACGATCACGAACCAGGCCAGCGTCAGTTCCGACACCGACGATCCCGACACGAGCAATAACTCGGTGAGCGAAGACACGGAGGTCGTCCCGCCGATCACTTTGACTAAATCTTTCACCGATGATCCGGTCTTTACCGGCGACGCCGTGACGCTCGAGTTTACGATTGAGAATCTCCTCGCCAGCCAATCCATCAGCGACATCTCGTTTACCGACGACCTGGATGTAGTGGTGTCGGGGCTGGTTGCGGTTGGACTGCCGCTGAGCGATGTTTGCGGGGCGGGCTCGCAAATCGCGGGCACGTCGCTGCTGACTTTCACCGGTGGGTCGCTCGCGCCCGCGCCCTCGTGCACCTTCTCGGTCACGCTTCAGGTCCCCGCCGGTGTCTCGGCCGGGAGCTTCACGAACACCACAAGCACGATTACCGGACTGTTGGGTAGTTTCACGGTAACGGGCAATTCCGCGACGGATGATCTGGTCGTCGAAAGACCGATGGCCGACTTGTCGATCAGCAAGGCCGACGATGTCGATCCGATCGTGGCGGGGAATGTTTTGACGTATGTGTTGACGGTCGATAACGCCGGGCCGCAGACGGCCGAAAATGTTGTCGTGAGCGATACGTTGCCGGCGGGGGTTACGTTTGTTTCGAGTAGCGGGTGCGCCGAAGATCCCACCGGTGTGCCAACGTGTTTGCTCGGCGACATCGCGGCGGGGGGGGTCGGCGCAATTTATGATTAGCGTGACCGTCGATGTCGCGACGGTGGGGACGGTTACGAATCAGGCGAGTGTTTCTTCGGATACGGATGATCCGGATCCCTCGAACAACTCGGCGAGCGAGGACACCGAGGTGCTTGCGCCCGAGATTGATTTGCAGATCGCCAAGGACGACGGCGGCGTGAGCGCGGATGCGGGCGAGACGGTGGTGTATACGCTTGATTACGCCAACGCGGGCAACGTCGAGGCGACCGGCGTGGTGTTGACCGAAACGTTGCCGGATCACACGGCGTTTGACGCGGCGGGCAGTTCGGCCGGGTGGATGGATCAGGGCGGTGGGGTTTATACGTTGGACGTCGGCGCGCTGGCCGCGGCCGCGAATGACACGGCCACGTTTGCGGTGACGGTCGATGATCCGGTGGCGTCGGGCGTGGAGCGCATCGAGAACGTGGCGAGTATCGCCGACGACGGGGCCAGCGGGGACGATGTGAATCCCGACGACAACTCGGCTTCGGACACCACGGCGCTCAGGACGTATCACAATCAGTTGCCCGTGGGCTTCGAGGACCTCAAGGACGGGTCGCCCAATTTCAACGACTTCGATTACAACGACGTGGTCTTGCTGGTCGATCAGACCGAGCACTACAACGATCAGCATCAGTTGACCGGCCTGAGTCTGCGCATCGAGGCGATCGCGCGCGGCGCGGGCTTCGAGCATGCGGTCCAGCTTGACCTGGGGATCGATGGCGACGCGCAGGTCGAGATCCGGCGTTTCGACGCCGGCGGCGGGTCGCTCGGCGCCGAGATGCTCAACGAGGTCGGCGCGCCGATCCGCGGGCTGGTGGTCTTCCCCTCGACCGCCGACGCCCTGCCGCCGTTCGCCGGGGCCGACGGGTGCTTCACCAACACCGAAGCGGGCCAGCCCGCGTCGATGCGCACACCCGGATTCGCCACCGAGATCGAGCTGACCAATCCCGATCCCACGCTCAACCCGCGCGTTTTCGACGACCCGGCCACCACGTTCGTCAACGAGCACGACGCGGGGCTCTACGGGTTCAACATCCTGGTCAGCCAGACCGGCAACATGATCTATCACACCTGGGATTTCGACACGGCGACCGAGGACGTGGTCTCGGGGACGCAGTATCCGGGCGAGCCGCTGGCCAGCTTCCCGCTGGAGCAGGCCTTCGTGCTGCCGACGGACTGGAAGCACCCCCTGGAGACGGTCCAGATGTGGGATTCGCACCCCGATTTCGAGCCGTTCATCATCTCGGGGCGCACGACCAACACCGATTGGCCGCTGGCCAACGTCCGCAGCGACCGGGTCTGGCCGCCGGAGGGCGAGACAACGAGCCTAAACCCAACTAAATCAACGTCCGAGATGGCTGGCGCGAAGGCCGCCTCGCCGATCCCCGCCACGCCCATCTTCGGCGATCTGGACGATGACGGCACGATCGAGATCGTCTACGGCAAGTTCCTGAACCTGATCGAGATCTACGACGCGCGCGGCTATCGCCGCCTGGCCATCGACCCCTTCCCCGACCAGCTCGTCGACTCCCAGTCCAGCACGGTGCTGGTCGACCTGGACGGCGACGGCGACGGCGACCTGGAAATCGTGCGCTGCTACGATAACGGCGCGGTCGTGGCCTATCACCACGACGGGACCGAATACCTGCCCGCCACGGGCGAGCGGCTGGTCCTCGAAGGCGCGATCAAGGGCACGCCGGCCGTGGGCGACCTCGACGGCGACGGTGCCCCCGAGCTGATCGTCCAGACCGGCCACAACCGGCTCCATGTGTTCAGTCGCGACCTGGCGCCGCTGCCCGGCTTCCCCGCGGACCTGGGCGGCGCTTCGATCGACATCGGCGGCCACTACTTCCTGACCCCCTCGCCCGCGCTGGCCGACTTGGGCGGCGACGGCGCGCTCGAGATCATCGCCGTTAGCCTCTCGGGCTGCGTTCACGTGCTGAGCGGCGCGGGCGCGACGGTGCCCGGCTGGCCGGTCGAGCTGGGTGAACGCGTCATCGCCAGCCCCGCCATCGGCGACCTGAACGCCGACGGCCTGATCGAGATCGTGATCGCCACCGAAAACGGGGCGGTCCACGCCCTGACCGCCGACGGCTCGGCCCTGCCCGGCTGGCCCGCCCACCGCCTGCGCGGCGGCACCTCCTCGCCGGTGCTGGCCGACACCGACGGCGACGGCCGCCTCGATGTCTACATCGGGTCCTACGACGGCCAACTCTACGCCTTCGGCCACGACGGCGCGCCGCTGGCGGACTACCCGCGCCCCACGCGCTCGGTGATCCACGCCTCCCCGTTCTTCGCCGACTTGGACGCCGACGGCCACCCCGACCCCTTGTCCGGCTCCGACGCCGGCGCGCTCTACCAGTTCAACGCCCCGGGCCCCCACGGCACCCCGCCCCAAGCCCTGACCCAAACCCCCAGCCTGATCATCACGGCGGGCTCGGTGGGCGACGTGGACGCCGACGGCCTGCTCGAGATCGCCATCGGCAACCACGACGGCCACCTGCGAATCATCCAAACCGACACGGCGGCCCCCTTCGACAAAGCCCTGACCTGGAACGGCCTACGCGGAACAGGCCTCAACCAAGGCCAAGCCCCCACCCAACCCATCCAAGGTGCCCGCAACCGCGCGCGATATTGGGAGCTGTATCAATAGGCCAGGCGGACCATAGAGCGACGAACAGTCAATGGGTGGTCCGATCCTGACTGTCGAACCCGCGGCCCGTCATTTATCGCGTATCGCGCGTCGAGTCGAACAAATCGATTCGGCGCGTCAATCGGCCGAGCTGATTTGGACTTCCAGGCCGTCGGGGTCATCGAAGTAGACCCTGTTGGCGGTGCGGCGCATGCGGGCGTCGAAACCCGCGGCCTTGAGTTTCTCCTCGGCCGCATCGGGGTCATAATCCTCGATCTCGAAACAAAAATGGTCCATGCGCGCCTCGTCGCCCTTGAACAGGGCGAGAAAATCGTGGCCGCAATTCAGAAAGCAGCTACTGTCGCCGCCGTCGCGGCTGACGGTCAGGCCGAGGCACTGGGCATAAAAGTCGCGCGAGCGCGGCACGTCGGTCACGCGCAGGGCGACGTGGTCGAGCCCGACCGCCTGAAACGTGCTTCCCTCCTCGGCGGCGGCACCTCGCCCGACCCCGCTAAGTAACGCAACCAACCCTCCCAGGTGCGTAACCAGTTGCCGGCGGCTTAGCCGCCCCGACTCAAATTGCCCGATCAGTCGATCGATCCGTGTGTCCATAATGAACCCTTCCGTTTTCACTGAGTTTTATTGATTGAAATTGATACCCCTTCCGCGGACCACTGGCAATCATGGAGCGTTTCCGTTATTCTCGATAGTGTAGGCGATTGGCTGGCGATTGACCGAATCCCCCCGATACCCATCCGCTCAAGAAGGGCCGGCTTCTGAATGTCGATCTGGACCGAAAGATACAACGAGATCAAAACGCGGCAGGCGGATATCGAGGTTATACTCTCCGATCCGGACCTGGCGCGCGACCCCAAGCGTTTCCCCGAAGTAACCCGCGCACATCGCGAACTTTCGGTTCGGATTGCCGCGTTCGAGGCTCGTGAGCGGATCGCGCGCCAGCTCGATCAGGCGCGCGAGATGATGAAGGACGCCGACCCCGAGATGGCCGAGATGGCGCGCGCGGAGGCCCAGGAGGCCGAACAGGCACTCAATGATGCCGAGTGCCGGCTTCAGCTTCTGCTGCTCCCCACCGACCCCAACGACCCCAAGAACGTGATCATGGAGATCCGCGCCGGGACCGGCGGCGACGAGGCGGGCCTGTTCGCGGGCGACTTGCTGCGCATGTATAGCCGCTACGCCGAGCTGCGCGATTGGCGCGTGGAGCTGATGTCGGCCAGCGTATCGGACATGGGCGGATTCAAAGAGGTGATTTTCCTGGTCTCGGGCGAGGGGGCCTATAGCCGGCTCAAATACGAGGGGGGCGGCCATCGCGTCCAGCGCGTGCCGGCCACCGAGGCGCAGGGACGCATCCACACTTCGGCCGTTACCGTGGCGGTCATGCCCGAGGCCGAGGAGGTCGACGTCGCGCTCAAGAACGAGGAATTGAAATTCGACGTTTACCGTTCGAGCGGCCCCGGCGGGCAGAGCGTCAACACGACCGACTCGGCCGTGCGGGTCACGCATCTGCCGACGGGGCTGGTCGTGACGTGCCAGGACGAGAAAAGCCAGCACAAGAACAAGGCCAAGGCGCTCAAGGTTCTGCGCTCGCGGCTGTTCGACCTCGCCACCCGCGCGCAAAGCGACCAGATCGCCGCCCAACGCAAGGCCCAAGTCGGCAGCGGCGACCGCTCCGAGCGCATCCGCACCTACAACTTCCCGCAAAACCGTCTGACCGATCACCGCATCAATCTGACGCTCTATAACCTCGAGCAGATCATGGAGGGTGAGCTGAACGCCGTGATCGAAGCGGTCATCGAACACGATCAGGCCGAGAAGCTGGCCGCGATCTGAGCATTTGAAGGAAAGAGATGCGTTCGCCGCCCAAGCCGGGGGATGGGTCGTCTCATTGGGCGGGCCGGTGCCAAAGGAACCAAACGTCCGGCTCGCATGTCAACATGAGGTGAATGATTCTCCGACGCGGTCTCCGCGCGGATTCGGCACGTAGTTCCATGTTCTCGACACCGTCGGAGAGGACCATATCGGCCGTCGATCCATTTGCGTGGCTGACAATTTGGCTGTTGGGTTTATAGTTGGTTATGGTGACCCGTTCGTTTGATCAGCATGAGACATTGAGTTGGATGAGGTGCGCATTGGGATGTCTGGCGGCGCTGCTGGCGGCTGCGTGCGGCCCCCCGGCCCCCGAAACCTCCAAGCCGTCCGGCCCCGCCGACGTCCAGCTCGCTCCACCGCCGCCGTTCAAGCCCGGCATCCCGGAGGCCTGGCGCACTGACGACGCCGAGGTGCGCATCACCGCCATCCGGTCGGTTGAAGACGCCATTGAGGTCGATCTGACCGCGCCTGCCGAAGCCAAACTCCCCGCCGGGAAGGGCGGATTTAACCTTGTTCTCCCCGACCAGGGGCATTTCGACGTGACCGTGCAAACGTACGCGGTGGGCGGCAACGTCATCCAAAACCTGAGCCGCGAGGATGGGCCCACGACGGATTCCTCCAGTCCACCGATCCCGGCCAATTCGGTCCGCGTCACCCAAGAGGGAACCATCCGCAATTGGGCGATCCACCGGCTGGAGCTGCAACAGACGTTCTGGCGGGCGGCGCTGGACGCATGGAAGGAGTCGGACCAGGAAATGCGAGCGACGGTCCGGATCGCGCTGAGCCAACCGGCTCAGGATGACCCGGATGAAGAAGGCGATGGCGAGGCGACCGACGACGACGCGACCACCGCCGCCGAGACAGCCGTAGACGCCCCCGAGCCGCCCCCCCGCTCGCCGCCCAAGGGGAAAAGCCACGGCATCGACCGGGCCATTGAGCTGCTGGTCGCCAATCCCGATGACCTCGACCGCTGGTTCGTCCACGCTCCGGCCCGGCCCAAGAACGCGGCATTCGAGCCGACCGACCCCGGCGCGCTGGTGCCCGAGGCCACGGGTTGGGCGCGGCTACGAGTCGAAGAGGGGGGCCTTTATAGGTTAAGCGCCGAGGCCTTGACCGCAGCGGGGACCATCGCGGGGCCTGAAGAGCTCAGCGACGTCCGGATCTTCCGCAAGGGCAAGGCCCAGCCGACCCATATCGTTCCCCAAGTCGGCGGAGAGCGGCCCCAGGGCGTCTATTTCTACGGCTGGCCCTCGACCTCTGAGTATGACGCCGGCCAGGTCTATTGGCTGGCGGTGGTTCCGGGGGCCGAACCGGTCCCGATTGTCCCGGTCAGTAAATCACTGCTGGAAGGCCCGTATCGGCCTTTGAACCACGTCACGCGGACCGCCCGGCACGACGCCGACGAGGAGATCAAGGTAAAGACTGACAATTACTTGAGCATCAAGGAGTTGGACTGGGTCGAGGCGGAATTGGTCGATGGCCGGCCCGTGAACTTTACGCTGGACTTGGTCCAGCCCTTGCACGGGTTGGCGCCGGGGGGTAGCGACGCGCAACTGAAGCTCTTCCCCGAAGGCCCTCCGAACACCTGGCAGGAAACTGGCATCGGGCTCAAACGAGGCGACCAGACCGCCGCGGCCTTCGAGGTCGGCAAAGACCGCAACCTCCTGCTCCACGCAACGATCCTGCCCAAGTACCTGCTCAGGAGCCCGGTCTCGTTCTCGCTCGAAGTCGATGCCCCTACCTCGGCGACCGCCGCCACCGAGGATGGGATGGGGCTTTGGTTGGATTGGTTTGAGGTGCGCTATCCAAGCCGGCCTAGTCTTCACCAGGGCCGATTGGTCCTCAACGGAGACTCGGTTACGACGCCGGGGCTCTATACCTATCAAACTCAGAGATTCCTTGGCGGCGGCGCCCAACGGACCCTGGCACTCGCCCTCAACGCCAATTCCGGGGAGGTTCGCCGGCTCACGCGGGTCGGAGAGAATACCCGCCTGATTGTTGACAAGGGCTGGCACAGCGAACTGTGGGACCTCGCCGAGGCGCTGGAGCCGCGGATCGAATCGCTGGAGTGGCACCAAGACATTTTGGAACCCGCCGCCCCGAACGGTCAGCCCATCGACTACGTGATCGTTACCCATCATCTGTTCACCGACCTGCTTGACCCGATCCTTGAGCTGAATCGCGAGCGCGGCTTGACCACCCGCGTGGTCGACGTTCAGTGGCTCTACGACCTGTTCAGCGACGGGATGCTCTCGCCCGAGGCCATCCAGCGTTATCTCGGCTATATGATTCATCACTGGGAGACTCCCGCCCCTGGTTACGTCCTGTTGGTCGGCGATGCGAACAGCGATTTCCTCAACGAAACGCATGGCGACGTCCCGAACTATATCCCCGCCTATCCATACGCTTACGGGTCAGACACATGGGCTTCGGATCACTGGCTGACGTGTGTCAGCGGTGATGACGACCTACCCGACTATCTGATTGGGCGTTTCTCGGTGAACAACGTCGACGACGCCCGCGAGGTGATCAGGAAGACCGTCCAGTATGCAACGGAGCCGCTCTTCGGGCGTTGGCGGGGTTCGATGGCCTACATCTGCGATAACCACATCAAGCCCAGCGACCAGTTCCGCCAAACGGGCGAGCGCTTGCGCCTCGAACAAAGCCCTGCCGCCTTCGACGCCATTCGGGTCTACCTCGACCTGCTCGCGATGGAAGACAACTGGTATATCGAGAAGCGCCATATCGATCGCATCTGGGAGGAGGAGAAGGATTGGGTCAAAGTCAGCGCGGCGGCCACCGACGCGATCAAGGCCACCTTGAACAGCGGCGTCGCCTTTCTCGAATACTTCGGCCACGGCTCTCCGAACCTGTGGGCCGACGAGCGTATTTTTTTCGGCGGCGATACGCCCAATCGCGACGCGCAATACCTGAAGTCCGAGGGCCGCTACGCCTTCATCAGCAATTACACGTGCAACAGCGGGGCCATCGATTACCCCAGGCCCCCCTGGAACCTGTGCATCACCGAGGACCTGATGCGAACCCCCGATGGGGGGGCGGTGGCGATGTTCGTGCCTTCGGGCCCGGGCACGACAACCGAACACGAAAAGCTAGCCCGCCAGTGGCGACGGGCGCTGTTTGGCGACAATTTGCGGTCGGTTGGCGAAGCGGCCTTTCAGGTGCGATCGCGTTACGCGCTGGAGGGCTACCGGCGCAACCTGCTCTATATGTACATCCTGCAAGGCGATCCGGCGCTCGAACTCCAGTTGACCGACAGGTGGTACTCACTCGCGGCGCGGCCCGAGGCGTTGGAGCCGGGGTTCGAGGCGTTGACGATCAGTGCCGAGGGCGTCGTGCCGGCGGCGGGTCTGGCTCAGGCTCGGCTCGAGACCGAAGCCGGGGCCGTCCTGTGGGACGGCGCGCCTTTCGACTATCAAGGGGGTCGAATCCAGAGGGATTTGACGCTGGACCCCGGGCTTACCTCCGACCTGGAGCCGGGCGGACGGTTGCGCGTTTCGCTCTACGGGTGGAACGAGGAGGCTGAACTGGATTTCGTCGCCGCGGGGCAGGTTCGTCTCGTCCGGCCGGAATTGCAAATCGCCCATGCCCAGGCGACCCGGCTCGACGAGCGCCGAGTACAGTTCGATCTGCGGGTTGCCAATGTCGGGCCGGTCGGCTCGGGGCCGGTCCGCGTCGAGGTTCGCTCCCTGGAACCGGGGCGGTCGCCGACACTCAGCGAGGAGACCCTTATCGTGGGAGCCGATCAAAGCGAATCGCTCCAGATGATCGACGTGGTCGAGTCGCGTCCCGACCCCCTTTATTTCGAGGCATTGGTCACCCCCGCCCATCCTCCCGAGCAACCCGAGCGGCCGGCCCTGCTCCGGCGGCGATTCGCGCTGCTGCCCGATGGGGATTGGAATGGGATCGCGCCCCCCCTGTGCGTCAGGTCCAAGAATACCACCGGTTCCTCGTCCCGACTTCAATTGCGTCTGCTAAGTTCGGGTCTGCCCGCTTCAAGCCAGACCTTGGTTTCCCGCACCGCCGATGGAGACGTCCTGACCACGCATTCAGTTACCTACGAATCCGGCGACGGATACTTTGTGGCCGAGCTTGACGTGGTGCCTCGATCACGCAGCCAGATACTGGATGAGGGGGGCTGGATCGAGTTGACGCGGCGGGGAAACAGCCCTCCATCCGAAGTGCTGGACAAGGTCGTCGTGGGCGACCTGCCGCTCGAGGAGGCGCGGCTGCGCATTGTTCCGGGCACCGTCCACCACACCCCGCAAAACCCGACCGATGGGCAAACCGTTTTCATTCATTTCGATGTGGAAAACGTCGGGACGCTCCCCTCGCCCGTTTGTAAGCCAATCCTGCTCGATGGGTCGCCCGATGAGCACGGCACGCCCCTGCCCAGTCAGACGGGTCTCGAGAGTCCAGAAGTCCCCTCCCTGGGACCGGGCCGTCGCCACTCCGTCGCGCTGCGCTGGGACCCGATCATGAACGCGGGTGTGCAAAAGGTCTGGATCGATCTTAAACCGTCGGGCGCCAGTCAAAAACCCTACCGCCAGGAGCAGATCGCCGTTTACTCGCTCTACGCCAAGACCAAGAGCAATCTTAAAATCACCCGGCCTCTGTGGATCGAACAGACGCCCGAGGACAAGCTCAAGGACCGAGTCAAGCTCAACGTCGAGATCTCCAACCAGGGGGAGACTAACGCCCGGAACGTGGAGGCTAGCTTCTATTACGGCGCGGAGAAGGACGACGAGAACAAGCTGGACACGATCCTGCTGGAAGTTGTCAAGGCCAATCAATCGACCGTCGCGCAGCTGGTTTGGAAATACGATCGCGAACAAGTCCTGGAGAACGGCCGGTTCATCAAGAAGCCGACGGTCGAGGTGCGGCTGAAAGGCTCCAAGCAACGCACGGCGGAATAAACGCCGAAGCGCCATTGCGAGGCAAAACGAGTGAGTCCGCCCCCCCCCGCGCTACCCCCCCACGACGACCGGCAGGCCCGCGAATGGATGCGGGACGCCTTGGAGGCCGCCCGCGAGGCGTCCGCCATGGACGAGCCGCCGGTGGGCTGCGTCATCATCGACCATCGCGGCCGGCGGGTGGCGCGGACGCATGATCGGCGCCGGGCCGACGCCGATCCGCTGGCCCATGCCGAGATGCTCGCCATCCGCCAGGCGGCCCGGGACCAGGGCGATTGGCGGATGGACGGGATGACGCTCGTGGTCACCCTGGAGCCGTGCCCGATGTGCGCCGGCTCCATCCTGATGGCCCGGGTGGGCCGGGTGATCATCGGCGCGCCAAGCCCCAAGTGGGGGGCGGCCGGCTCTCGCGCCGACTGGTTGGGCTCGGGCTGCTTCCCCCATAAACCTGAAGTGGTGCGGGGCGTGCTCGAACGTGAGTGCGGAGAGATTCTGTCGCGCTACTTTGAGCAAGTTCGGAAGAAGGGGTAGTAACGAGTGCGGGGGTGCATCTCATGGTTCCGTGAGATGCACTCGCGGGATGGCGCCACAAGTCAGTTCTCTGGCTCCCTGAAGGGGAGCAATTTGAATAGCCAGGGGTGTCAACCCCTGGACGTGGGGTCCCAAGACGTCACGTCCCCGGAGTGGTCGAACAGACCGCGTCACGTTACGATCCAACCCTTTCAGGGTTGTGGCAATTTTGGGGCCGCGAACCGTGGGTTGACACCCACGGCTACTCACATTCGACCCCTGCGGGGTCGAGGATGAGGACGGATTTGATTTATGCCCCCGGCCGGCAAGCTGCATCTTGCGGATCCGTGAGATGCACCCCGAGCGCGGCTTACCGCCGCCTACCCTGGGCCACCGTGGCGGTCCGGGCGGTGAGGATGTCCTGGAGCAGTGGAATCCGCAGCCGACCGGGGAGGACCACGACGTCGGGGCTGATATAGAAGCCCAGATCCTGTTGGATGAACTTGAAGAACGAATCCAGGGACTGCATGTTGATAAAGACGGGATAGTCGGCCTCATAGGTCTCGCCTTCGGCGAGGCGCCGTTGCTCGATCGGCTGAGCCACCCCCGCGGCGCCCCATGGCTCATCGACCATGTTGCCCAGCGTCGGGTGACCGGCCACCAGGTGGAATTTCAACCCATTGATATGGACCGGTTGCTCCAAGACGAAGGTGTCCGGATTGTTGGCGATGGCCTGGGAGAGCACCTGAAAATGCTCGTCGCTGACCCTCAGGTCCATCGTTAAGTGGATATTGAAGGGACTGGTTTCGTCAAACCGGACGGCCAGGGGTCGACTGAGCACGCCCAGGATCATCTGACGGGCGGTCTCGCTCAGGGGGATTGGCTGACCATTGAGCAGGACGCTCAGGCTGGGTGCCCACGGCACGAATGGAATCTGTTTGAGCAGGATATCCGCCGCGCGGCGGCACTGGAGTTCATCTTCGGCATAGCGCATCACCACCGAGGCAATGTCCGCGGCTTTCCAACCCCCTCGCATGGCGGCTTCTTTTTCCATCTCGGCCGATCTGAGCGCGGCAAGACGCTTGCCGACCAGCTTGTCCAGCTCGGGCAGAAGTTCTTCGTGTTTGGCGTAGACCGTCTCATACTGTTCGATGGCGAACTGTTCGTTGCCGCTTTGTTCGGCCTCAAGGCCCGCCCGCACGATCTTCAGGGCGTTGAACTGACGTATCAGCGCAACATCGTTGGCGAATTCATTGGTCGCAATCTCCAGGGTCTGTTGGGCTTCGTCGTATTTGAGCACGCCGATCTGGGCGCGCGCGTTGAGTAGGGCCACATCGACCGAATTTCTCGGATAGGCCCAATTGGCCAGTTTCTTCAGCGCGATCTGATAATCGCCCGCACCCAAATTGGCGCGGACGCGGTCGGCGAGCAACATCTCGACCGGCGCCTGTAT
This sequence comes from Candidatus Sumerlaeia bacterium, assembly GCA_963580245.1. Classification (GTDB taxonomy): domain Bacteria; phylum Sumerlaeota; class Sumerlaeia; order MVZB01; family MVZB01; genus CAUZJO01. Next base: position 41,072 of record CAUZJO010000005.1, read on the forward strand.
AACCTGGCGCGACGCCTTGTCCAGATTGCCGCTCTCCATCCACTCGGGGTGACCCTGGAAAGCCTGGGCGATGATCATCAAGATTTTGGCGTACTGAGGCGCCTGACGCGGGGCCATGGTCTTCTCGAACAGGTCGGCCATGTGGAGGTAGATCTCGGGCAGCAGCTCGATGACCGGGCTATTGGCCCGCACGTTGTCGGGCCACATGATCTCGCTGAAATACTCGGCGGCCAGGAGCAAATCGGCTCGACCCCCGCTCGCCAGCCTCGCGTCGATCAACTGATGGCCGTCTTCGGAGAACCGGTCGACCTTCAAGGCTTGGATGAGCAGTTGATTGCCCTCTTTGTTGCGAATCCTGTCATAGGCGACCTGGGCCTTGCGCAGCAACTTGCGCGCCCGGCTGCGTCGTTCCTCTTTGGTTCCGTCGTTACGCTCGATGTCGCTCAGCTGCTCGTCCAGTTTGAAGATGTTCTCCTGGGTGACGGGATTGGTTGAATTCATGCGGCGGATCTGCTCGGTCAGGGTCCGGGCCATGCTGATGTCGTTGCGGCTCATGGCCTCCAGCGCCCGATCAATCAGCTCGCGGGCGTTGTTTTCGGGCGAGAGTATGCTGATGATCTTGATCCGCTCGCGCGGCACGGGCACCAGCACCCCGCCGGTGTCGATATCGACGTAGAGTTTATTCTCGCCGACGATGATGCCCCGCACGCTCTGTCCGCTGTTCGTCGTGATCTTGTCGGCGCGTCCCATCGGGACCAGAAGGACAAGTGCCAAGACCCACGGAAGCGGGCTTCGGGTATGGAATCTGCGCTGAATCATGGGGTCATCCATTTCGGTTGGGTTGTCTGGCTGGTTGGTCGCGGGTGAAGGTGGGCCTGGGCCCCTGGAGCACTGTAACCGTCCTCGATCAGAAAGCCCACGCCGTCCAACCACCAAAACGCGCCCTGATGCTGCCACAACCGTCGCGAAGGCGCAAGGGGTAGTCGCTAGGCGGGCGTTTTACGTTCTGCTCAATTCTTGGGCACTTTCCCCTTGATGGCACCACGGTTATGACGATAATACGCCAGGGGTAAGTCGAGGGTGTTTCTCGCCTTATGTTCGGTTTACGGTCCATGAACCACCCCGCCAGGATGGGTCTCCTTGGAGAAGGACAACGTTCTATGCTATTAACCGTTGGGCTGGGTTTTCCCCTTGGCATCCTGCCATTGATTTAACGAAGGAGCCGAAATCCGTATGCCCGATTCAACCACACCGATGGACGTATCGTCTCGCGGATCCGCGAGATGCACCCGCCGCATCACCTGGATCGTGATTTATCTTGCCCCCGGCGGCTCAGGGCGCCTAGACTATCCGCTTCAATGGACCGGCGGTGTTTGCTCGAGCATGAGAACGGAACGATCCTGCGGCTGTGGGTGTCGCCCAATGCTCCGCGAACCCAGGCCGAGGGCCGGCGCGAGGATCGGTTGGTCTTGCGCGTCAAGGCCCCGCCGGTTGAGGGCAAGGCTAACCGTGCCCTCATCGCATGGGCGTGTGCCGCCTTCGGTTTGCGGGCATCCCAGGTCTCGATCTTGAGAGGCGAGAAATCGCGCCGCAAGGCTCTGCTGCTCGAGGGCGTGGCCCTTGATCGGGCGGAGTGCGTCTTGGGCGGATTGGGACCAACAACCCGGCACTGAAAACCCATGGAAAGCACGGACCATGACATTATTCGACATCGAAGCCTACAAGGGCCGGATCGACGAGGCCGCCCACGCCATCGCCGAGCGGTTCCCGGAAGGCCCCCGGATAGGGATCATCTGTGGCACGGGGATGGGAGGGCTGGCCGAAAAGGTCCTTGAGCGCACCGTCATTCCCTACGACGATATCCCCCATTTTCCCATCTCGACGGTCGAGTCGCACCACGGCAACTTGATCCTGGGTCGGCTGGCCGGCCGGCGGGTCGCCGTGATGCAGGGCCGCTTTCATTACTACGAAGGCTATACGATGCGCGAGATCACGTTCCCGGTGCGGGTCATGAAGGCGCTGGGCTGCGAGATGCTCATCGTGATGAACGCGGTGGGGAGCATGAACCCGCTGATCGGGCGCGGATCGCTCGTGCTGGTCGACGATCACATCAACCTGATGGGCGACAACCCGCTGATCGGACCCAACGACGAAGCGCTGGGCCCGCGCTTCCCCGATATGTCAGCCCCCTATGATGCCCCGCTACGGGCCTTGATGCACGAGGTGGCACTGGCCGAAGGCATCCGCCTCCATGATGGGGTGATCGTCGCCGTGACCGGCCCGAATCTTGAAACGCGGGCCGAGTACGCCATGTTCCGCGTGCTCGGCGCCGACATCGTGACGATGTCGACCGTGCCCGAGATCATCGTGGCCCACCATGCCGGGCTGCGGGCGATTGCCCTCTCCACGGTGACCGATGAGTGTTATCCCGACGCCCTCGAGGAGGCCAAACTCGAGGAGATCATCGCCGTCGCGCAGGCGGCCGAGCCGCGTCTGGAGAAGCTGATCACCGGCCTCCTATCCCGATTGGATTAGCCGTGGCCGCCACCGCCGTTCAATCCACCGATGATTACACCACATTCTGCCGGGGTGGGTTGGATGACCCATACCCTTTCTACGACCGGCTGCGGTCCGAGGATCCCGTTCACTGGAGCGACATCCTCAAGGGATGGGTTTTGACGCGCCACGCTGACGTGGTCTTCGGCCTGCGCGACGCGCGGTTGTCGGCGAAGAGGACCCACCTGTGGATGCAATCGATTCCCAGTGAGCTGCGGGAGCAGATGAAGCCGCTCGGCAGGCGCATCGCGGCCCAGTTGATCCACCTCGACCCACCCGACCACACCCGGCTGCGCAGGCTGGTCAACAAGGCATTCACGCCGAAATCGGTCGAGGACCTGCGCCCACGGATTCAAGCGAGCGTGAATGAGCTTCTGGACCGTCTGGCCCCCCGCGGCGAGATGGAAATGATCGCCGACTTCGCCTACCAGCTTCCGGCCACGGTGATCTCGGACATGATCGGCATCCCCCCGGGCGATCGCGACCAGTTCAGAAAGTGGTCCGGGGACCTGATGGACTTCCACGGCGCGACGAGCCTGACGATTCCCGACCTCGTCGGTCAGGCCTCCCGGAGCATGGAGGCGCTGACCCGCTATTTCGTCGAGCGGATCCAAATGCTGCGGCGCGAGCCCGACGGCAGTCTGCTGAGCGCCCTTGTCGCCGTGGAGGAGCAAGGCGACATGCTGAGCGAGGAGGAGTTGGTGGGGATTTGTAACCTGTTGTTCGTCGCCGGGCACGAGACGACCATGAACCTGATCGCCAATGGCACGCTGCTTCTGCTGCGCCATCCCGATCAGCTCCAGATGCTGAGGGACGCCCCCGACCTAATCGCCTCGGCCGTCGAGGAGGTTTTGCGCCATGAAAGCCCCGTCAAGCGGCAGTCGCGTCTAGCACTCGAGGACGTCGAGATCGGGGGCAAGCTCGTGCGCGAGGGTCAATACGTGATGAACATGCTTCCGGCGGCCAATCGCGACCCCGCCCGGTTCCCCGATCCCGCGCGCTTCGACATCTCTCGGACGGATAACCGCCACGTCGCCTTCGGATCGGGCATCCACTTCTGCCTGGGGGCATTCCTGGCCCGCGTTGAAGGCCAGATCGCGCTGGGGACGCTCTTTGACCGTTTCCCTGCGTTGCGCCTGGCGAGCGACAGGTTGGAGTGGCGGGAAAACATGGCCATCCGCGGGTTGAAGGCGCTGCCGCTTGCCTTTTAATCGACGGGCACATCTTGTGACCCCGTGGCGGCGCGAACCCTTGCACTCGCGCGGAGACCGCGCCGGCGACGGTCGGAACCGTCAGAATCCAAACGCCTCTTCGTTCGGCAAACAACAAGACCTACACTACCGCGTGCCGATCCGAAAGATGTTGCCTTCGCTCACCGTTCCGTTGCTGGGGTCGTAGTGGAAACCAAACATATGAAGCATCCCGGACGGTCCGTAGCTGAAAGCCAGCCACGTCTCGTCCTCCAAGGTCGGATCGCTCAGGTAGTGTAGGTATTTCCCGTCGATCCCGAACGGGCCGCCGAAGAGGTCATTCGTGGGCTGCTCGACAAAACCATCGACGGGAACCGAAGAGCAAAACGCGACCGGCGTGGTGATTCGCCACGTTTCGATCTGCGCGGTCGGGGGCGTGGCGGGCAGGAACGGATTGAGTCCGGGCGGAAAGGCGTTGTGATCCACGCGATAGCCCTCGATACCGATCGCCAACGAACGCAAGTCGCCCCTCGCCCGAGCGACTTTCGACCGCATCTGGGCCTCCAGGAAATTGGGAACCGCGATCGCCGCAAGGATGGCGATGATCGCGACAACGATGAGCAACTCGATGAGCGTGAATCCGCGTGGAGGTTTTGATTGGACTTTCACCGGCTGCCCGCACATTCCATTACCGTTTAACAACCTGAAGCGAACCTCTTCGCGAAAATCGCCGGGGCAGACGGGGTGGGGATGATTTCTTCCAATCTCGATTGACACGTCACGGGTTCTTATTGGTGATGAGGCAAGGATTGACCTTGCAGGCATCGCATTCTCTACTCAGCGAAAAACAAATCAAGGCACGGGGTCTCGTCACTCCTCTTCTTCCAATGTCGTTCCTGATACGCCCCCGTTTTCTCGAAGCAACTGAGCCATTTCCTCAAATCCACTTTCAGTAGCCATATCAAGAGGGGTTTCTCCGAGATTGTTTCGCACATTGACCTCGGCTCCCTTTCGAATAAACAAAAGCGCAGTCTGCAGCCTATCTGAATCTCTGTTGGCAATAAACCGCATTTCTGCTGCGAAATGTAGTGGTGTCGAACCATCTTCATCCTGTGAATTCACACCCGCTCCATAATCGATTAATACCCGTGCAGCCTCCAAAGAACCCGTTGGACCACACAAATGCAAAGGTGTAATCCCGTTTGGCGTAGAGGCATCGACAGGAACACCCAGCGTCAGCAAATATGTTATGATTTCAGGTTCACCGTGGATCGCCGCGACCCTCAACAACCTTGCGCCCATCTCACGATCCGAAGCTTCGCTGTGGTTTTTCTTGAAATAGTCTATGTCCCTAGAATAGATGGCCTGCTCCAAATCTAACTCCAGGGTAGTTTCGCCCCCGTACTCAGCCAAGAGCTTAATCAGTTCCTGATTCTGTTGTGGCTTGGCAATATCCATCGAAGCTAACTGATTTGCGCCTTGATCGTTGATTCGAGCCCCATGATCGAGTAACGCTCTGATGGCGCTAAAGTATCGTCCTTCCGTTCCATATCTCCCCGCTTGAAGGCATTCCCGTATTGCGAGGTGAAGTGGCATATCTCCGTTGTATTGTTTGGCATTTACATTCGCCCCTTTGCTTATGAGCAGTTCTATTAGCTTAGGTCGACCATTCCTAGCAGCTAGATGAAGTGCCGTGATTCCCCCACCATTCGACAGCGTTAAATCGGCCCCGCTGCGAATCAATACCTCGGCGGCCTTACGAGGCTCAACGTCGTGTATTGAATCCATGCCGAGCGATTTTTCGAGAGGCCATTTGCCATATTTGTTCTTTACGTCGATCAGGCCCCCACGATAGACTAGCATTTTAACGACACGATCCGCATCATACCGAGCTGCCATGTGCATCAATGTTGTTCCATCTTTTTCATAAACGACCATTTTTGGATCATAATCGTCGCCGAGATACGTGATTAACGCTTCTGGGTCATTCCGCTCCAGAAATGGAGTTAACTCACGGACACCAGGAGAATCATACTTCGCCTCAACCTCTTGACGCATACGATTCATCAACTTCTCCACGTCCGGCAGCAGACCCAAATCGTGCAACTCTTGCAAAGTAGCCGTAGCCGCCTCGTTCGTTGTCGAGTCGTCGGCTTCACTCAGTATAGGTCCGGACTTCTCTTCGGATGACTCTGAAAGGCCGATTTCCTCGCGGCTGTTGACAGTCTTCTGAAGCGACAACACGAAGAGTCCCATAAGAAGAGAGAGGCCAATGAGGTGGAAAGGGTGATGCATGATTCACTTCTCCTTCAGTGATTCGTCTTTACAACGCCAACCGCGCTCATCAGCTTGAGCTATTCGACCGCAAATCGGGATAACGTGACCGGAATGCCTTCGCCCGTCATCGCGATGTTGACGGTCGGGTTGACGGAGTCGTCGGTGCTGATGCTCAGGGTGGCGAATGTGCCGCCGAGGGCACCGGGATCGAACGCGATCGCGACCACGACGCGCTCGCCGCGCCCCAGCGGTGAACTGGTATCCGGGTTGTTGACGATCTCGTAAGCGCCCTCGTCGGGACCGATGATTTCGATTCCGTTGCCCGTGAAGTTCAGATCGACCTCGCCCACGTTGGCGATCGTGATGATCCGGCGGCCGCACGCGTCCTCGCGCAGATCCTGTTCGGGAAACGCAAGGACCGGCGGGGAGACCGCGACGACGGGCATCGCCGGGGCCGGGTCGCTGTCCACGAGTTGATAGATAGTGCCCCCGTTCAGATCACAGACGTAAACTTCGCCGGACTCATCTTCGCCGAATGAAGGGATTCGGATTGACGAGTCGATCTGCTCGGTGCGCGACCAGAGGTCCGGGGCGGTCTCCTCGAGGCTCCAGATTCGCCCCGAACAGTAATCCCCGAAGAAATAGAGTCCTTCCAAATCCGGATAGGCGACGCCGCGATAGACGTAGCCCCCCGTGACGCTACATCCCAGCGAGTGGGGATAATCGTCGATCGGCAGGATCAGGCTTCCGGTCTGACAATCCGTCGAGGGATTGAAGCAATCGTTGCCTTCCATTCGCCGCCAACCATAATTGCCCCCCTTCTCGACGATATCGACCTCCTCGATGGCGTTCTGGCCCACGTCGCCGCAGAAGAGGCGTCCGTCCGCGCCGTCGAATGAGAAGCGCCACGGATTGCGCAGCCCATAGGCCCAGATTTCTGGCTCGAATCCCTCCATGTCAACGAAGGGATTGTCCGGCGGGATGCCGTAGTTATTCGGCGCTTGCGGGTTGTCCACGTCGATCCGCTGGATCTTGCCCAGCAGGTTAGTCGTATCCTGTCCATTGCCGATCGTCCCGTGGTCATCGCCCCCGCCGCCGCCGTCGCCCAGCGCGATATAGAGCATCCCGTCGGGTCCGAACTCGATCATGCCGCCGTTGTGATTGCCCTCGGGCTGGAAGACCGGGCCCAGGATGATCTGCTCGTCGGTGTTGGCCACGTTGGAGTCTTGCGACACGCTGAACCCGGAGATGATCGAGTCGCCGTCGCCGCGCCGCGTGTAATGCACGAAGAAGCGGCCGTTGCAGGCATAGTCGGGATGGAAGGCCATGCCGAGCAGGCCTTGTTCGCCGCCCCCGGGCGAGACCAGATTAAGCCCGGTCGTGCCCAGATTGAGAAAGTCCTGGCTCCGGAGCGTGCCGTCGGGATCGATGATCCGGATGCGCCCGGCCTGTTCGACGACAAACAGGCGGTCGCTGCCGTCGGGGGCGTGGGTCACCAGGATGGGCCGGCTGAAGCCCGAAGCCACCAAATCAAGGTCCAGGTCGATCGCATGGGCCTGGCCCATGGCAATAAAAAGCACCGTGATCAAACCGATCAGGCGGCGGGTCGTCCGTGGATTCCGTGATAAAAACATACATCTACCTCTCTGTCGGACGGCTCCCTCCGATACTGAATAAGGGAGTATGTCACTCGCGGCGGATTGTCAATGAACTCAGCGGATGAGGTTCAGTCTTCGAAGTAAACGCCGCTTCGATAAAGGGTTCCCGATCTGGATGATAATCGGCTCCCGGCTCTCGTCCTCGTAATCGACCTCATCATCGCGTTCCTGATCGATTGCGGCCTGAGAAAAAGACTGATTACGAGGACGAGGGACGGGAGCCGACCTACAAGGGAGCGGCGGGTATCAACGCCATTTGGGGGGAGGCTTTGTGGTGATCAAAGCGTTTGTGGAGGCGTAGGCCCTGGCCCTGCCTCTACCTCCGTCTCCTCACCCATCGCACTCCCTTACCTCGAGAGGAATAAATCCGACGATGAACGCCTTTTTCAATCGAAGATACGCGGCAGTGGTCGTGTGGCTAGTTCTCGCGCCGTTCTGCTTGGGAGTCCGTTCGCAGGCGCGCGATGGCGTCCAGATGGCCCTGCCGCCGCCCCCCCCGACCCCGGAAGAACGTGCAACCCGTGACTTTCGTTCGACCGACGCCCTGCCCAAAGGCGTCGGCGTACCCGTAGTGGATACAACGAACAAGGTGGCCGTGACCGCCCTGTTCCAAAACGTCTATCTAACCGCCCTGGGTAAGAACTCGCTGATCGGCTGGACGGGGGACGTGGGCGATTGCCGACCGGGGACGGTGACCGAGGAACACCTGGACGCGACGCTCGATATGGTCAATTACTTCCGCGTCATGACCGGGCTGCCGGGCAACGTCGTTTTCGACCCCGCGCTCAACGCCTTATGCCAGCAGGCGGCGCTGATGATGGCCGCCGAGGGAAACCTCAGCCACTCCCCGCCAACCGACTGGGCCTGCTATACGGAGGAAGGCGCCGAGGCCGCCGGCAACTCCAACCTGGCGCTCGGCGCGTTCGGGCCCAAAGCCGTCGCCTCTGGTTACATGAACGATTCAGACCCGTCCAATATCGACGCGGGCCACCGCCGGTGGATTCTTTACCCACGCCAGGTGACGATGGGGACGGGATCGACCGACGCCCGTTCGGGCGGAGGCTTCTTCGTGGGGAGCAATGCGCTGTGGACACTTGCAGCGTGAGGGCCGCGTCCCGAGGGTCCCGAGTTCGTCGCCTGGCCCCTGACCGGTTTCGTCCCGTATCCGATCGTCCACGACCACTGGTCGTTCGCGCCCAATCTGGACTCGGCATTCGATGAGCAGAACGTCGTCGATTTCGGCTCGACCGACGTGAGGCTGACCCGGATGGACAACGGGGCCTCGGTCTCCGACGACGTGCGCTCGCGGGCCGCGACGTTCGGCGACGACGCGATCACCTGGGACGTCTCGGACCTGACGCTGGGCCCGGGCATGGCTGATTTGACGATCAACGTAAACCTCACCGAGGTGATGATCGACGGCGAGTCGAGAACGTTTGAATATCAAGTCACCATCTTCGACCCCGCGTTGGTGGTCGTGCCCGAGAATGCCGTGGGAATGTGGCGGGTCTATGAGTAGGAAAGACGATATCGGCCGGCATATCGAAAAGGAGGCGATTTCACGGGGAAACATTCTGAATCCCGGCCCCTTGGGATTGGTAGGCTCGTTTTCGAACCATATTGGGGTCAAAATCCTTGCATTGTATAACGGAGGCGCCCAAAATACCGCACGAACTAAAGAACGATGAAGCGTTCTGGTTGGAATTTGGGAAATATCGATGTATTTTCATCCTTATACCGGATCACCCTGATTGTACCCGTGCTGAGGCTTTTACCCAGGCTGCCCCATACCGGCTATACCCCCTCAACCGTATTCGGGGATCGTTTCAGCGGTGGCGGACCGCGAATTGATAAGAAGATGTTTTCAAGAATCCTGTTGGCCAATACGCACGATCCAAGTTAATAACAGGAGAAGTCATGATGGGACGATATTCATTCATCACAACCACTTTGTATTACTTCGTCAGCATGGGGGTGATCCTGAACACGACCCACGCGAATCTGGTCGATCCGGCAAACATCACGGTCACCCATTTCAACTGTGGGTTTGATGAGGCTTCGGGGCTTCAGCCAGATAATCCGTCCATTGATTGCGGCGCGTTTTCCGGCGCCCAGCTATGGTTCAACCCATCGGGAGCATTATTACGGACCGATGGCTCTGGGAACCTGGTGATAACTCCCGGCGCGCAAGCCTCCGCGCCGGATAAACACTTTACCAGAACACACGGTGGGGCATGGCCGGGTATCAACCAGGCCGCCCTCTCCGCCGGAACCGCTATCGCCGTATTTGAAATCGTATTCACATACGAAGCCGGGAGCTCTCCCTCCTCTGTCTTACATCCACGCGGTTCCTTTTTTGTAATGGATATGTCTACAAGCCGAATTTCCGACCCCGTGGAAGTGGATAAGCAGACCGGCTCCATTTTCTTCGGGACCGGTTCCAGCCAAGCCTGGTCCAGTGGAAGGATCAATGATTTTGCTCCGGGTAATTGGGTCTTTCGGGGCGAACAGTCCAACGTCTCTTTCACGGATGGAGTTAAAGCCACCGCAAGAATCCTGATCGATCCGAACCAGGACGGCCCAAATGGTTCTTCTACAATGCTCAGGCTTTTCGAGGTTAATCCGGACATTGACGGCTCGGGTGTATGGACGGAAATTGTGCCCGTCGGTCCTCTCGCCACCAGGATACGGTCTCAGGACAGGGTAACCGGATGCTGCGGCGAGGGCGCCATTCCCTCCGGTCCTCCTGGTGGGGATCACCTGCATCTACAAATTACAAATCATGACAATGAGGTGGGCGGGGCGAACATGCTCGTCGACCGTCTACGCGTCTATGAAATCAGCCATCTTGGTTCAGGTCCACCGCCGACTCCGACACCCACGGCGACGCCCACGCCGATGCCCACGCCAACACCTCCTCCTGCCCGATTTGATTATTCGACCATGATCACTGATAACTCAGGACTGGGCAGAAGCCACCTCATGGGAGTCCATGACGTGAAGGATTTTGGCGCGGTCGCCGACTGTCAGTTCATTATCAATGCGACGATCAGCGCGGGCAGTCATATTCTTTCCTCCGGGTCCAATCCTTTTGTCGCCGAGGACGTGGGTAAGTCGATCGTCGTCGGCAATGCGGGAGGCTCAAGCGCGAATCTCGTCACGACCATCGCGGCCTTTACCGACTCCGGCCATGTTGTCTTGAGCGATGCCGCATCGACAAACGCTAACAGCACGATGGTTCAATGGGGGACGGACAACACCCTGGCGATCAACAACGCCATCGCCGGCTTGACGGCCGGCGGCACGGTTTGGCTCGGACCCGGCTATTATTTGGTCGATTCGATTAATTTGACCGACGCCGATTCCGTCAACTTCGTTGGCGCCGGCTGGGGAAACAACGCCCCCAACCGCGGCACGGTGCTCGTCCCCATGACCGGCAATTACCCCGTGCTGGATTTGACGGCGTCGGGAGGCACCAAGATCGAGAACCTGAAGATCGGCACGACCCGCTCGCCGGTCACGGGTCGTGTTGGCATTTTGTTGGCGCCGGCGGCCGGCAACAACTGGGCGCACCTCATCACCCTCGGACACGTGTTTATCACCGGGTCGTGGAGCTCGTCCGCGCTTTACGTCTACGGCGTCGGGGACAGCAGCATCTGGGACTGCAATTTTTGGAACTTTGTCGATAGCAAATATCCGATGTATTTCGGGTGTGACAATATCGACAACGTCGCCTCGCGCTATCAAACGATCGTGACCGGAAGCGTATTGTGCGGAAACTGGCACATATCAAAATTCGAGGCGCACAACTTCAGAGCTCACGGACCGAGCACCGGTTCGGCAATCCGGATGCGCGGCGCTGGAGTGATGAACTTTGAGGCGGGATTGATAGACAGCTCATCGGTCAACGGCAACATTTCGGCCGAAGTATCCTCCAACGGCACCCCCTGCTTCCGGCACGTCTACACAATGTGCAATTTTTACACGGAAGGGGACACCAAGCCGGTACACAGCATCAACGTGCCGAGCGGGACATACGACCGCGTCACCTTCATTAATCCCAGCTTTACGACCTCCGGCGCGGCAGTAAGCGGTTCGATCACCTACGAAGGTTTTTCGACACCATAATTGGTGTAAGTATCCTACGTCCGGACAGAACCTTCATTTTGACCTTCGCATCCGTATTCCCTTGGTGTTCTACTTAACCGGTTTCGATACCGGCGGGGTGAATCCTAACTCAATCTTCGGTGAAAGCCTCGTGCTTGATACCGCAAATGGATGCTTGGTCACGCTCGTGCGTTGATTCCGATATAGATTGCCGGGGAAAGGAGGCGATTTCACGGGGAAACAGTCTGAATCCCGGCCCCTTGGGGTTGGTGAGCTCGTTTTCGAACCATATTTGGAGTCAAAATCCTTGCATTGTGGAACGGGGCGCCCAGAATATCGTATGAACCAGGCAAGGCCGAACCGTTATGGTTGGAATCCGGGAAATATCGGGTAAATGGAGACCGAGTGGCTCGGGATGACCCGTGACGGAATGATCCGTCGGTGCAAGGGATGAGGGCGCTACGTTGGTCGGTCGAATCCTAATTCTATTAACTTTCCTCCCGTGGCTTGTCAGTCCGCGAATCATCGGCGCGTAAGAGGCCGATAGCGTCACTCTCAAGTGGTGGAAAGGGAATTTGCACACGCATTCACTTTGGAGCGACGGGGATGATTTTCCGGAAATGGTTGCGGACTGGTATAAAAGCGCGGGGTATCACTTCCTGGTTCCCTCCGAGCATAATATTCTGCAGGAGGGCAACCGATGGGCGGATGCGAATCATTCGAGATTAAAGGGCAAGACGTGGGAAACAGTCCTGACCAAATATCGCAAACGTTTTGGCCCGGACTGGGTGCGGGAGAAGAATACAAACGGTAAACAAAGCGTGCGCATCATGCCGTTATCCGAGTATGCTCCCCTATTTAATGAACCCGGTCGCTTTCTGCTCATCCCTGGCGAGGAAATCACGCCTATCGGATCGGGGGTCCCTGGATACATGGGCGCGGAGGGCGATTTGCCTCAGGTGGATATCAATGTTACCAACGTGATGGACGTGATTCCACCCCAAGGAGGAATAGACGTTGGGGAAGTAGTGCGCAAAAATATCGATTTGGTCCGCGAGCAACGCGAGCGTACGGGTCGATCGATGTTGGCGCATATCCCCCACCCCAACTACCGATATGCTCTGACCGCTGAAGTCTTCGCTTCGGTTCAGAGCGACCCCGTCTTCTTTGAAGTCTATAACGGCGGGGGTGTCCTGAATTATGGAGATGAGCACCATGTCAGCACGGAGCGGATGTGGGATATCGCACTGACTCTACGGCTTTCCAGCCAAGTGAATGGGATGCTTTACGGGATCGCCGTTGATGATACGCACCATTATCATCAATTACATGGCGCGTCTCCCGGACGAGGCTGGATCATGGCGCGCGCCGCTTATCTGACCCCCGAATCAATTGTGAGGGCCATGGAACGGGGCGACTTCTATGCTTCGACGGGCGTCCGGCTCGATGATATCCAGGTCGAGAATAGCTCACTGCGACTAAAGATCGATCCCGAAGCCGGTACGACGTTTCTAACGCAGTTCATTGGAACGCGCGAGGGATACGACCCGCGCAACGAACCCAGAATGGATTCAGAGGGAAACCCGATTCGTACCACACGGCGCTATAGCGCGCAGGTTGGCGCAATTCTGGCGGAAACCGATGCATTGGAACGGAACTATGTATTTAAAGGCGATGAACTCTATGTGAGGGCAAATGTGACCTCCAGCAAGCTAAAGGAAAACCCCCATGCCGAAGGCGATTATGAATGCGCCTGGACACAGCCGGTCAAACCACCTCGACCCGATTCGAGGTAGCATTCATGATGGTGGGCGGCCAACATCACCCCAAAAACATGAGGTTCATGGGAAATGATATTCCCGTCCCTTGCATCGGCGCCTCTCATGCAACCCACGATAGAAACGGATCGATAATGTGAATAAATTACGCGCTCTGTCGCTCTTGGCTCTCTGCCTGCCATTAAACGTTGCCGTCACCGAGCAACTCGCTCCGGTCGCCGGATCCCAAACGCCTGAGGCGCCGTCCTTGCTCATTCAATCGCCCCACGATTACCAGGTCTTCCAGCGCCGCGACCGCGGTGAAGGCGTCATCGCCGTCAGCGGCCGAGCGCCCGCGCAAGCCGATCGCGTTGAAGTCAGGTCCAGTGGCGAGTCCCCCTTCGGAGCCCTGCCGGAAGGCTGGTGCCCAGCCCCGCCGGGCGAGTTCGCGCTCTCGATGACGCTTCCGGCGGGCGGTTGGTATCAGCTCCACGCGCGTGCATATCAAGGCGACCGCCTGGTGGCCGAGACGACCGTCGATCACGTTGGCGTCGGCGAGGTCTTCGTCGGCGCGGGTCAATCCAACTCCACCAACAGCGGCGAGAAACGCATCCAGCAACACAGCGGAATGGTCAGCTCATTCAGCGGCGAACACTGGCAGCTCGCTGACGACCCCCAACCCGGCGCCGCCGACCTCTCCCAAGGCGGCAGCTTCTGGCCGGCCTTCGGCGACGCGCTTTATGAACGCTTCGGGGTTCCGATCGGCGTGGCGGTGACCGGTTACGGCGGCACGTCCGTCGAGCAGTGGCAGCCGGGCGGAGACCTGTTCGATCACATGATGACCCGCGTCCGGCAGCTCGGCCCGCTGGGTTTTCGCGCCGTGCTCTGGCACCAGGGCGAAAGCGATGTGGGGACCGAATCCGAGGTCTACTATCTCAAACTCAAGAACGTGATCCTCGCCTCCAAGGAGCGCGCCGGCTGGGAGTTCCCGTGGTTCGTGGCCCAGGTCTCCTACCACAACCCCGACAACCCCGCCTTCCCAACCACCCGCCTGGCCCAGCAACGTCTTTGGGACGACGGCGTCGCTCTCCAAGGCCCCGACACCGACACCCTCACCGGCGACCACCGCGATCAGGACGGTCTCGGCATCCACTTCAGCCCCAAAGGCCTCCGCGTCCACGGCCAGATGTGGGCCGAGATCCTGGAACAATACGTTGAAGCGGTCCTTGGCGGGCAATCTTCAAGGAGCCTAGACGGTGCCCGTCCGAGCGGGTAAGGGCGCGGCGGGGCCGCCTCCAAGGTTGCCCCCTCCATATAAGCCCCAAGCGCACCACCCTGCTCCATCTTTATTTTGAATTCGGCCCTCTGATCTCCTAGAGTGGGAAACGAATTTTGTTCGCCCTATGAGAGGCACCGGACCGTGAACGCGCTAAACGAATTCCTCGACCGTCACCTGACCCCCGTGGCCAAGCTGATTTTCCTGATCAACGTCGTCGTTTATCTATTGATCTTCATCGGCGATATCCTCAAACCCGGTTTCCACAGGCTTCTGGTCAGTATTTTTGGTCAGTCCCCCGTGCTCTCACTCCGTTATTTCCAAATTTGGCGATTCTTGACCTACAATTTCGTGCACGTCGGCTTCATGCACGTCCTCTTCAATATGATGATCTTCTTCTTCTTTGCGCCGAGGCTGGAGAACCGGTGGGGCGCCCGTTGGTTCTCTTTCTTTTACTTGGCGACCGGCATCGGGGCCGGCCTCTTTCATGCTCTGGTGATGAACAAGTCGTGGGGCCCAGTTATCGGCGCTTCTGGGGCCCTTATGGGCGTGATGCTGGCCTTCGCCGCCTATTATCCGGACCAGATTGTTTACTTTAACTTAATCTTCCCGATCAAGATCAAGTATCTCATGCCCATTCTGATTGGCTTCGACGTCTTCGGGATGCGCAGCGGAGATGGAGTCTCCCACCTGACGCATTTGTCGGGTCTGGCCGTGGCTTATGTGCTCCTCGCGCGTTATCACCGCGACTGGGACATTCGCCATTGGCGTTGGCGCTGACTCTTCTCGCCGGATTACGGATCGCCATTTACCATGCGCGAAGACGAGGCCATCTACCCGTTTTGGCTGGAAGAGACCGGCGAGCCGGGACGCTGGCGGCTCGGACTGAGCGAAGTTTATCTCGAAACGCTGACCCACCCGCTCGTCGGCCTCGAACTGACCGCGCCGCCGACGTGCGTGAACCACGGCGACACGTTCGGGTTTCTCCACACCGACAGTGGCAGCCTCGACTTGCGCGCGCCGTTCCGGATGGAAATCCTCGAAACCAACCACGCCGCGCTCGCCGACGCCCGCTTGGTCAGGCTTTCACCTTATGGCCGAGGCTGGCTGGCCCTCGTTCGCGTTTTTGAAGCGAATCGGCCCGAACCGGTTTGATCGAATGGGCATGGAAATCCAATTGACGCGTTTGGACTTGTTCCGCGGACATCAACCGGCCGAGCGTGCCATCAGGAAAGCCGTTCGATGCGCTCGACCACGTCCTGGAACGAGGCGTCGACCCGAAACAGGCGTTTGTAGTACTTCTTGGCCTGTTCGGTCCGTTTGAGTTTCTCCATCAGGCGCGCCACGATGTAATGGAATTCCATCAATTCCGGGTGCTGTTCGGCAATCTGTCGCGTGAGCATGATGGGCTCCAAGATCTCGTCGGCCATTTCGAACATCCCGCGATCGCACAGGTTGATGGCCATCTTGGCCAGCGCCACGTTGGCTAGCGAATCTTCGTCGGACGCGCGTTGATAGTGGGCGATCGCCTGTCCCAGTTGCCCCAGTTCGGTGTGCAACTCCGCCTTCTCGAAATGCTCGGCCGCGGTCAGCTTGTCCTCACGCTGGCGCTCGTCCAGGATGTCCACGCGGTAGAGCATGCGGTTCTTTCGTAGCCGGGGTTCAAGTTCCGTGAGCCGGCCGTCTCCGGGGTTGGCGGCAAGCACTTGGGAGTAGATCTCCCAGACCTGCTCGTGGTCGCCCAACTTTTGCAGGATCTCGATGAGCATCAGCATGAACGGAACGTCCTGGACCAAGTCTTCGGCAAGCCGTAAGCCAAGCGGGGCGGCTTCCTCGATGTCTCCCAACCGATAGGCCGCCTCGACCCATAGCGCCTTGTCCTCGACCGCCAGCGGGCTGTCTTCCGCATCCGGCCGCGATCCCCATGCGTCGATCACCCCATGCCAATCCTGCTTCTTGTGAAACGCCGCGGCCAGCGCCCGTCGCGTATCGAGGTGCTCGGGCGCGCGCGCAAGTATCTTGCGGCACATCTCGACCACCACCGCGTCCGGGTCCAGCGCCTTGCCGGACATCTCGCGGGTCAGGCGCAGCAGGTCTTCATAGCGGGCTTGCTCAAAGAGCAGGTCGCCGAGATAGTCGCGCAGCCGGAAATTCTCTCCAATCCCATCGATCGCCTCCATCAGCTTTTGCTCAACCACCGAGAACCGTGAGGGGTCGGTTTCAAGCAATAACCCGCATTGGTCGATGATCTGACCTACGTCGCCCAGCGCAATCAGCGCGTCGATGAGTTCGGCCCGTTTTTCAACGTCCTCCGGCGTCTGCTCAAGCTCCGGAACCACTCGTTCCAGAACCTGCTCGTGGCGACCCCTCTCGATCTCGCCGCGCAGGTGGGTCAAGGAAGCATCCTCGGGGTCGGGCGCCAACTCGACGGCAGCGTGGATCTCCTGAGTCGCCTTTTCCATCCGCTCAAGCTGGTACAGGGCCCGAGCGAAACGATAGTGCCCCCTCCAATCGCCGGGGATGACCTCGGTCATCCGTCGCAATGTATTCGCGACACGGTTCAGATTGTCATCGGCGGCCCACTGTTGGGCGCAGGTCAGGTAGTACTCGGGGTTGGGATCGCCCGCCTCGACCAGCCGCCGCAGGTGGTCGCGCGCCGACGTCATCTGGTCATTCTCCTGGTAATACTCGGCAAGTTTGCGACAGACGCGCAGGCGGCGGGGATCGTGCTGGATCACCTCCTCCAGAAGCTGGGCCCCTTCCCGACGTCGCATCTCGGCCTCATCCTCGATCAGCAGCATCCCCAAGTTGATCATGACCTCAAGGTGGTCGGGATGCTGTTCGAGGAGCTCTTTGTAGAGTTTAACGGCCTCGTTGTAGGGGGGACCTTCGTCCACTGAGATCAGTCGGACCAGTTCGACGGCCTGCGCCAGGTTCCCCAGACGGACGTTGAGTCGTTGGCGCAGCTTGAGCGTCTCGAAGGTCTCCGTGATCCGGTCCGTCTCCAGCAACTCCAGGGCTTTCGCTTCCTTACCCAGTGCCACGTAATCATCCAGAATGCGCCGGTCGATCATGAACTCCTTGGGCTTCAAGTCGCGCAGTCGCAACAGGCACTTCACGGCTTGCTTGCGATTGCCCAGGGCGCGCAAGCTGTGATCAAGGGCGCGCAAACTCTCCATGTCCCGCCATTGCGCAATGGGACCCAAAAGCTTGAACATGGCGGCGGCCGGACCGAATTCATCCTCCGCCGCGTAGAGCCGCCCGCACAGGCGTGTTGTATGTGGGTCTCCCGGTCGCAGCCGCAGGGCGCACCGCAGCAGCCGCAACGCCGTCGGTCGCCAGCCACGCTCCGAAGCCCCCAGACCCATTTTTC
Source organism: Candidatus Sumerlaeia bacterium (assembly GCA_963580245.1). Classification (GTDB taxonomy): domain Bacteria; phylum Sumerlaeota; class Sumerlaeia; order MVZB01; family MVZB01; genus CAUZJO01. Next base: position 59,266 of record CAUZJO010000005.1, read on the forward strand.
GAGTCGCCCGTTCAACGACCGACTCGACCTGAATCCAGATAAGGGGCAGCAGCAAACCAACCGCCGGCGCCGCGGCATACGAAACCAGCCCGAATTCGCCCCTCGTCAGGACTTCCCAGTTGGCCAGATCGACACCCAGGATAAGGCTGAACGACAGCAGATTGACATACACCCACCAGCGCGACCGAACGGCGACAAACGGGTTGAGATTCTTGGTATAGATCACCAGGCAGCCGAGCAGCGCGACCGCGGTGATGGAGATCAGAAAAACGGGGGACTGGTGGGGCGCAACGTCAAGAAACCGGTCCAGCCCCGGGACCACCGAAGTTCCCGTGGCGGAGATCACCGGCTGAGAACCCAGCAGAACAGACACGCCCAACCATATCAGTGACTGTAACCCATAGCGGGACTTTGCGGGAACTCGGCCCATGTCATAATTATGGTGTAATCGCGCCGGGAGGGCCAAGCCTTAATGTATGACCGCTTTATCGCTCCCGGTGGGTGGGGGGGTGTTTTTTCGCCTAGCGGGAGTAAAGCTCCACGATCAACTGCTCTTTGATCTCGATATCGTTGATTTCTTGGCGACCGGGGATCTTGCGGAAAACCGCAGCCAGCGGTTCGGCGCTGAACTCGATCCAACCCTTGCGGCGGCCCTGCTTTTCGGTCAACACCAGCGCTTCGGAGACCGTCTTGCCGGTCCCCAGCTTATCGTTGAGCGTGATTTCGTCATTGGGGCGGACCTGAAACGAGGCGATGTCGACCTTTCGGCCGTTGACCCGCACGTGTCCGTGATTAACCAGTTGGCGGGCTTGGGCGCGGGTGGAGGCGAATCCGGCCCGGTAAACCACATTGTCCAGGCGTCGTTCGAGCAACTGGAGCATGATTTCACCCGTGATCCCGCGCATGCGGTCGGCCTTCTTGAAATAGAGGATGAACTGACGTTCGAACACACCGTAGATCCGCTTGAGACTCTGTTTCTCGCGCAGCTGGATGGCATACGGAGTCAGTTTGATGCGTTGCTGAATGTGCATCCCCGGGGGAACGGGGCGCTTGGTCCAAGGGGTCTTGCCCTTGTAATAGCGTTCGCCCTTCAATTGAAGGTCTTTGCCCTCACGGCGACAGAGGCGGTCGACGGGGCCTGTGTAACGAGCCACTGGAAATGTTCCTCCTCAAAGTTCGATTCGTAAAATCATCCGGCACCGGCCGTTGCCTTGCGCCTCCTGCCCATTTCCTTGCGCAACTCGTGTCGGCGCTGCTTCATCGTCTTGCGCGTGGCCGGCGGACCCGCGCCTTCGGCGCCCGTCGCGGCGGTGTCGACAAACTCGACGAACGCCATCGGGGCACCGTCCCCCATGCGCAGCCCATCGCGCACGATGCGCAGGTAGCCCCCCGGCCGCTCGGCCACCCGCGGGGCGATATTATCGAAGAGCTTGATGACGGCGGGACGGTCGTTGAGGCGGCTGATCGCCAGCCGCTTGGCGGCCAACGTCCCGTGCTTGGCCAACGTCACCAGTTCCTCGAGGAACGGGCGGAGTTGCTTGGCCTTGGCGTGCGTCGTCCGGATGCGCTCATGCTCAACCAGTGCCGCCGCAAGATTGCGCAGCAACGCCCGGCGGTGCTCGGAGGTCAGGTTCAGTTTACTGCTATGTTTTCGATGTCGCATGGTCGTTTCCAGGCCCCTCGGCGCGGAGCAATCCGTTAACCCTCTTCCTCGCCCTGCAGGATGGGCATGCCGGTCTCGTCCATCCTCATATTGAAGGTCAACCCCATCTCCTTGAGGATGTTCTTGATCTCGGTCAGCGACTTGCGCCCGAAGTTGCGATACTTCAGCATCTCGCTCTCGGTCTTCTGGACCAGGTCGCGGATCGTCTTGATGCCGGCGGCCTCCAGGCAGTTATAGGAGCGGACCGACAGTTCCAGCTCTTCGATACTTTTGTCAAGCTTCTCCTCGATCTCGGAGATGGGCATGGCCTCCTCGGCCGCTTCGTCCAGAGTTTGCAGCGCCTCCATCTCCTCGCCGGGCCGCATGAAGATGTCCAGATGGTTTCTGAGGATCTGCGCGGCCGTTGAGACCGCCTCCTCGGGCAGGACCGTCCCGTTGGTCGTCACCTCCAGGATGAGCCGGTCAAAGTCGGTCCGTTGCCCCAGACGGGCACTTTCGTGGCGAAACTTCACGTTGCGCACCGGCGAGAAAACCGCGTCCAGGGCGATCAACCCGATGTCGTCGGGATCCTGTTTGAATTCGGAGGCCGGGACGTAACCGCGCCCGGTCGCGATGTTGATCTCCATGCGCAGGACCGCGTCATCGGTCAAGTGGGCGATCACGTGGTTGGGATTGAGTATCTTGACGTCGGAGGTCAAATCGATCTTCGACGCCTTCACGTTGCCCGGCCCTTTGGCCTCCAGATAAACCGTGGCACCCGCGCTGGTGGGCGGCATCTTGATGTTGATCCCCTTCAGGTTGAGGATGATGTCGGAGATGTCCTCGCGTACGCCCTCGGTCTGGACGAACTCGTGAGGCACCCCCTCCATCCGGATCGAAACCACCGCCGCTCCGGGGATCGAGGACAACAGCACCCGTCGCAACGAATTGCCGATCGTCATCGCAAAGCCGCGTTCAAACGGCTCGCCGACAAAACGACCAAACGTCGGCGTCAACGAGTCAACCTCAACATTCAGGTGTCGGGGTTTAATCATCGATTTAAAATTCATCGAGTCGCCTCTCCCTTAGGGGCAATTCCCACAATCGGGGACTTTAGTATGGTTTTCGAACTGATGGCGAACCTGTCTTAATGTGGACCCAGTGGGAGGCTACACCCGGCGTTTCTTGGGCGGCTTGCAGCCGTTGTGCGGGATCGGCGTCACGTCGCGAATGATCGTGATCTCCAACCCGCATGCCTGCAGCGAGCGGACCGCCGCCTCCCGACCCGAACCCGGGCCGCGCACATGGATCTCGACTTGGCGCACGCCGTGCTCCATGGCCCGCTTGGCGGCGTTCTCGGCGGCCAACTGCGCGGCGAACGGAGTGCTCTTGCGTGAGCCTTTGAAACCCGAGGAGCCGGCCGAGGCGCACGACAGTGTATCCCCCGCCAGATCGGTGATCGTCAAAATCGTGTTGTTGAACGTGGCGTAGAGATGAACAATCCCCTTGGCGACGTTCTTCTTCGCCTTGTGCTTACCCTTTGCAGACTTGTTTTTCTTGGCCATATTTGCGTGAATTACCCCCTACTCGAATCCAAAACGTTTCTTGATGTTTCTGCTCTGTCTCACTATTCCGACGGCGCACCCAACCGCCAACCCCCGCCGCGTTCCCCCGGCTAGCCCTTCGAGGGCACCTTCTTCTTACCCGCCACCGACTTGCGCGGACCCTTGCGAGTGCGCGCATTGGTTCGAGTCCGTTGACCCCGCGCGGGCAACCCTCGGATATGACGCTGTCCCCGATAGCACCCGATGTCCATCAACCGCTTGATGTTCAACTGGATCTCGCGCCGCAGATCGCCTTCCACCTTGAGGCCCGCATCCTGGATGATCGAGTTGAGCCGGCTGACCTCGATCTCCGCCAGGTCCCGCACCCGGGTGTCGGGACTGATTTGGGCCTCCGCTAGCAGCTGGCGCGAGATCGTCGGGCCGATCCCATAGATATAGCGCAACCCGATCTCCACTCTTTTCTCCCGTGGGAGGTCGACTCCGGCGATTCGAGCCAATGCCTTTTCTCCTTATTTCGAACTTCCGCCCCGTCACGGGCGGCGGTTCAGCCTTGACGCTGCTTATGCTTGGGGTTCTCGCAGATCACCCGCACCACGCCCTTGCGGCGGATAATCTTGCACTTGTTACATATCTTCCTGACGGATGCGCGGACCTTCACCGGCGTCCTCCCTCTCCATTGCCGCGGCACCTGGAGCGCGGCTTATTTAAACCTGTAAGTGATCCGCCCCCGCGTCAGGTCATACGGCGAGAGCTCGACGGTCACCTTGTCGCCGGGCAGGATCCGGATGAAGTGCATGCGCATCTTCCCGGAAATATGCGCCAATACCTTTAAACCGTTTTCCAATTCCACACGGAACATCGCATTGGGCAACGGCTCAATAACGGTTCCCGAGATTTCTATCGCTTCTTCCTTCGCCATGAGGGCCCGATAATCGGATGGTTCCTTCGAGTTACGGATTCAATACCCGGATACTGGTGGGGGGGGGGACGCACCTACTCCCTGCCAGCATACGCCGAACGCGGAATAGTATGTCACTCAAGACGGGGAATCAACCCCAAAAACAACTTTTTTCTGATTTTTTTCCGGCACCGGCCTGACCCTCTCAAGGGGCCGTCAGAATCAGCGGACCGTTGTGGGTCACCGCCACCGTATGCTCCATGTGGGCCGACCTCTTTCCATCGGCCGTCACCACCGTCCACTTGTCATCCAGGGTGCGGGTGGCGTGGACCCCCGCGTTGACCATCGGTTCGATGCACACGACCATCCCCGGCTGCCAGCGGACCCCCTTGCCCGGCTCCCCGTAATTGGGAATCTTCGGCTCCTCGTGCAGTTTGCGGCCGATGCCGTGGCCGGTGTATTCTCGGACGATCGAGAACTCCCGCTCCTCGACAAACTCCTGGATCGCCCAGGACAGGTCTCCCAGCCGTTGCCCGGGTCTCAGGCAGTCGATCCCCAGCTGCAAAGCCTCGCTCGTCACGCGCATCAGCCGGTCCGACTCCTCATCGACCTTCCCCACGGGCACTGTCCGCGCCGTATCGACGTAGTAGCCGTCGCTCACCAGGCCAATGTCCAAACTGACGATGTCGCCCTGCCTCAGCGGGACCGCGTCGGGAATCCCGTGGACGACCTGCTCGTTGATCGAGGCGCACATCGTGCATGGGAAGCCGTAGAGGCCCAGAAACGCGGGGACGGCCTTGCGTTGGTCCAGCTCCGCCTTGGCGAAGCGGTCCAGCTCTTGAGTGGTCACGCCCGGGCGCACCTGCTCGACCACCCGGTCCAGGACCTCGCGCAGGATCGCCCCTCCTCGGCGCATGATATTGATCTCATCCTGATTCTTCAGGATGATCCGCTCCGCCGCCATTACCCTTCCTCCGAGGCTCCCGTCGCCCCCCCTTTTGATCCTCGATATCGAGCTTTCGGAATTGCTCGCGTACCTGCTCGAAAACCTCTCCGGGCGGCCCATCGGCCCGAACCCGAATCAGCCTCTGCTCGGGGCCGACTGCATCGAGGATCGGCTGGGTCTGCTGCTGGTAAATCCGCAAGCGCTCTCGAACCGAGTCAGGCAGGTCGTCGGCGCGCGTCGCCAGTTCGCCCCCGCAACGGTTGCACCGGCCCGCCTGCTTTGGAGGCTTGAATCGAGTGTGATAGACGGTCCCACACTCCGAACACGTCAGCCGGCCGGCCAGCCGCTCGATGATCTCCGGCTCGTCAACGTCCAAATACAGAATCCCCGTGAATCCCATCGCGCCGGCCTTCAGCGATTGCTCGAGGAATTGGAGCTGACCGACTGTTCGGGGGTAGCCATCGAGCAGCAGTCGAGGATGGCTGTGGAAATTTCGCCGGAGCCTGTTCAGGACCAGTTCGTTGATCAAATCGTCGGGTGCCAGCTCGCCCCGGCTGATCAAATCTTCCACTTGGCGGCCCAGGGGGGTCACCTCCTGGATTTCCTTGCGCAGCATCTGGCCGGTAGACAGGTGACGGAAACCGAAGCAGTCGCTGATACGATCGGCTTGCGTTCCCTTGCCGCAGCCCGGCGGCCCCATAATCACTACAATGACCGCCTCGGCCCCTTCCACGTCGCTACTCCGAGTATGGTTGTGAGAGAACGGCCCAGACAAAGGCTCGAACCCCATGTCGCGGGAAGGGTCCAGGCACCGACCTCAATTAAGCCCGGCGCAGCCGCACGACCGGCCGCCTCGGCGCGCGGCCGCCGCCCCCGGGCTCTCCGCTGAATCCCTCGTAGTGGCGCATCAGCAACTGGGATTCAATTTGTTTCATCGTATCGAGCAATACGCCGACCACGATGATCATCCCTGTTCCCCCGGCCAGTTGCGCCACCGAGAACTGGATGCCGAAGCTTACGAACATCATTTGGGGGACCAGCGCCACGACGATCAGAAGCAGTGCCCCAACCACCGTGATGCGCACCAGGATATGATCGATGAAGTCGGCGGTGTGTTTGCCCGGTTTGATCCCCGGGATATAGGCCCCCTGCTTCTTGAGATTGTCGGCCAGGTCCGTGGGGTTAAGCGTGATCGCCGTGTAAAAAAAGCAGAAAAACCCGGTCAGGAGAGCAAACGCCAGCGTGTAAATGTTGAGCATCTTGAGTAGGTTGAACGCGCCGCCCGAGCTCAGCTCAAGGGCATTGTACGGGTTGTGAATCGAGTTCATATCGAGGTAGGAACCCAACGCGTAGAACACCGAGCTGGGGTCGCTCGACAAGCTGGGCAGAATCATGCTTGGGAAGGTCAGGATCGCCGAGGAAAAGATCACCGGAATGACGCTGGCGGTGTTGAGCTTGAGCGGGATGTAGTTGGTGCTGCCCTGCATCATGCGGCGCCCCACCATGCGCCGGGCGTGCTGGACCGGCACCTTGCGGTTGGCCTGCTGGCCGAAGACGATCAGTGCCGCCACCAGGATCCCCATCGTCAATACGGCCACCAGCGCGATCGGTGTCATGGCGTTATTCGCGATCTGCACGAAGGCGAGTCGCAGGCTCATCGGATACTCCGAAATGATGCTGACCATGATGATCAAGGAGATGCCATTGCCGATCCCGTGCGCCGTGATCTTCTCACCCAGCCACATGATAAAGCACGTGCCCGTGCACATCGTCACCGACGTCATGAGCAGGAACCAGAAGGGGCTCTCGGGGATCATGCTCAAATTGGAATTGTTAAGCCAAACGCCGATGCCGAAACCCTGGAAGAAGCTGAGTCCCACCGTCGCGTAACGCGTCCACTGGTTGATCTTCTTGCGTCCGGCTTCCCCTTCCTTGGAGATGCGCTCCAGCCTGGGCCAGACCGCCGTCAGCAGTTGGATGATGATCGACGCGGAGATATACGGCATGATGCCCAGGGCGAAAATTGTCATCTGGCTGAACGCGCCGCCGCTGAACATATTGACCACGCCCAAAACGCCCCCGCCCCCGCCCAAGGTCGTGTTGAAGTACTCCTTCATGGCGTTGGGGTCGATGAACGGCGTCGGAACAAAACAGCCAAGTCGATAGACGCCGATGAGGGCCAACGTGACCAACACCTTGCGGCGCAGATCGGAGATGCGGAAGATATTAAGGAGTGAACCGAGGATCATGAAACACCTTCACAACTGCCCCCCGCCGCCTCGATGGCCTCACGGGCCTTGGCCGAAAACCCATCGAGCTTGACCGTCAATTTGCGCGTCACCGCGCCGTTGGCCACGACCTTGACCGTTCCGATTTTCTTGGCGATCAGGCCCTTGTCCCGCAAGGCGGCAAGGTCCACCGTCTCACCGTCCTCGAACCGCTCGAGGTCGCGCAACGTGATGTGGGCGCGGTAGGCGCGAAATCGGTTGTTGGAAAAGCCGAACTTGGGCAAGTGCCGGATCAACGTCATCTGCCCCCCCTCGAAGCCGGCACCTTTGCCCCGTCCCGAACGAGAATTCTGGCCCTTGCTGCCGACGCCGCACGTGCATCCCCAACCCGAACCTTCACCCCGGCCCACGCGCTTGCGTTTGGTTTTCTTGCCCGGGTCGCCCGGCAACTCATGCAATTTTATCATGACGGCTCGACCTCCTCAACGTGCACCATATGACGGACCGCATGCAGCATGCCGCGCATCTGGGGGCTGTCTTCCTTGACGACCGTCTGGTGCAGGCGGCGCAGTCCGAGCGCGCGGACCGTGCGGCGATGACGCTGCTGTTGGCCGATCGCGCTCTTGATCCAGGTAACTTTCATCTGTTTGGCCATCGTTTATTCGTGGCGAAGAGCTGTCCTCGGGCGGGCGGCTCCGCGGCCAATCGTTTACTCCTGTGGGGTTTCCGAGCTTGGGGGTTGTGGGGATTGTTCAGGGGCAGTGGCTTGGGGAGCGGCTTCAGGCACCGGCTGAGGCGGCGCTTCGGCCTTGGTCGCCCCAAAAGTAGCGGTGGGCTTCGAGGTCGGAGGAACGACGCCCGCGATCGGAGGCACCGCCGTCTTCATGGGCACCCGCGCCTCAACCTTCTCATCTTCAAGCTCTTTGGCGTCTTTAACCGGCTCAGCCGCCTTCTCTTGTTCTTCAACCACTCCCATGATTCGGTTCAGCGTCTGCTGATACAGCTTGGCCTTCTTGGCACCCAGCAGGTCGGCCACTTTCCTCCCGCGCAGCCGGGCGATGATCTCGGGCCGCTTGAGTGACACCAGCCCGTTCAGCGTGGCCTTTGCCACGTTCATCGTGTTGTCCGATCCCAAACTCTTGGCCAGGATGTCGTGGATGCCCGCAAGCGCGAGTACCTTGCGCACCTGGGCACCGGCGATCAGGCCGGTTCCGGCCGAAGCCGGCTTGAGCATGACACGCGCCGTCGAGAACTGACCCACGATCTGATGCGGCAGGGTCCGTCCCATCAACGGAACCTGAATCAAGTTCTTCTTCCCACTCTCGACCGCTTTCTGGATCGCCTCGGGGACCTCGTTGGCCTTGCCGAAGCCCAAGCCCACGTGTCCATCTCCGTCTCCGACCGCCACCAGGGCCGAGAAACTGAATCGCCGGCCGCCTTTGACAACCTTGGCGCAACGGTTTAGAACAAGCAGTTCATCGCGCAAGGTAAGCGACGAGGGATCGATATCGCCGGTCGACCAGCTTTCCTGGACCGGGGGCGTGGGCTTGCGCGGCGGTCCACCCGATCTACTTTGTCGTGGTTCTCTCAAAACTTTAGTCCTCCTTCGCGGACTGCATCGGCGAAGGCCTTCACCACGCCGTGGTAACGATAGCCGCCGCGGTCAAAGATTACCGCGCCGACGCCCTTCTCGACCGCCCGACCGGCCATCTCCTTACCCAGTTTACTCGCCCATGCCATGTTGCTCAAATTCTTCGCTTCGCCCTTGCGCGCCTTGGTGTTGGTCGTCACGCTGCAAACGGTGCGTCCGTCGGTATCGTCGACGATCTGGGCGTAGAGGTGCTTGAGACTCTTGTGGATGCACAAACGCGGGCGTTCGGCCGTCCCCGAGACCTTGCGCCGCACGCGCAAGTGGCGTCGCCGCAGTAACTGCAATCGATTCCCGGACATCTTTCGCGCTCTCGCTCTCTTTCCCGTAATCTCGCCAACCGACCGGCGCAACCCTTACGCCCCGGTCTTGCCAACCTTGCGCCGCACGTGCTCGCCCTCGTACCGGATCCCCTTCCCCTTATACGGCTCGGGGGGACGGACGGCCCGGATTTCGGCCGCGACTTGACCGACTTTTTGCTTATCGATCCCGCTGACAACAATCGAGGCGGGCTGGGGGGCGTCCAATTTAATCCCCTCGACCTGCTCCACTCGCACATCGTGGCTGTAGCCGGCGTTGATGACGAGCGTCTTCCCATCCATCTGGGCCCTGTAGCCGACCCCCACCAACTGCAGCTTCTTCTCAAATCCCTCGCTCACGCCGGTCACCATGTTGGTAATCAGGCGATGATAGAGACCGTGATAAGCCCGGTCTTGACGACCATCGCTCGGCCGCTCGATCAGCACGTTGTTCTCTTGCTGCTTGACCGCCACGTGCCCGCGGTATCCCAGACTCAAAACGCCCTTGGGACCCTTCACGGTCAACGTGTGGTTCAAACCGACTTTCGCCTCGACCCCCTTGGGCAGAGCGATGGGAACTTTTCCAATACGAGACATGAACTCTTGAGACCCCCTACCTTACCACACGTTGCAAATCATCTCGCCGCCGAGGTTGCTCCGGCGCGCCCGATTGCCCGTCATCACGCCCCTGCTGGTGCTGATCACCGTCACGCCCAGGCCTCCCAGGACGCGCGGTATCCCTCCCGCGCCCACATAACGGCGCAGCCCCGGACGGCTGACGCGCTTCAGTCCGTTAATGATCCTCTCGCCGCCGGGCCCATACTTAAGGTAGACGATCAACAGGTTGTAAGAGAGCGGTCGGGCATCGCGTTTATCGCCCTCCCTGGGTTTGCGCTTGACGCTGCCGGCCCGCACTACCTTGAAATACTTGATGTAGCCTTCCTCGCGCAGAATCTTGGCCAGCGCGATCTTTATCTTGCTCGCCGGCATGCGCACCGAGTCATGATTGGCCTGAACGGAATTGCGAATTCGCGTCAGCATGTCGGCGATGGGATCGGAAACAACGGCCATAACTTTACCTCGATTGCGTACTCTCGAAACTTACCAACTGGATTTTGTCACCCCGGGGATCTGCCCATTGCTCGCGTGCTTGCGGAAACAGATGCGGCACATCCCAAACTGGCGCAGATACGCTCGAGCGCGTCCGCAGAGCGGACAACGGTTGTTAATCCGCACCTTGTATTTCGCTTTCTTCTTGCTCTTGGCGATCAGACAACATCGTGCCACGTTTGTTGATTCCTCCCAGTCGGTTCGCCGGCCTGCCCTAACTCTCTCGAATCGGCATGCCGAATTGCATCAGCAGCCGGCGACTGTGTTCGTCGTTGGCGGCATTGGTTACAAGTGTCACGTCCATCCCGAAGTCTTGCAGCGTCTTGCCGTGGTCCACTTCGGTGAAGACCGTGTGCTCCCGAATACCGAAACTGTAATTGCCCCACCCGTCGAACGACTTGCTCGGCAGGCCGCGAAAGTCGCGAATGCGCGGGATCGCCACGCAGATCAGCCGCTCCAGGAACTCATACATATACATCCCGCGCAACGTCACCATGCATCCGACCAACATGCCCTTGCGCACCTTGAACGAGGCGACCGACAGCTTGGCGCGCGTGACCCGCGGTTGCTGCGCGGTGATTATCCTGAGGTCGGCTTCGGCCGCCTTGAGAATCTTTTCATCGCGCGCGCCGTCGCCCACGCCCATGTTCACGACGATCTTGAGCAGGCGGGGGACTTGCATGATGTTGGCCAGATCCAGCTCGTCCTTCAGTGCCGGCCGTATCCGTTCGCCGTACTCGACTTGCAAGCGGGGTCTATAACCGTTCTGTTTTTCTTCGGCGCTCATGGTTGGAAAGGTCCGGCTTCGCGGCCGCCGGGTTCCTAGACCGTTACCTCCTTGGTTTCGCCGCGCAGTTTCAGAACGCGAATTTTGTTGCCCTTGTCGTCCACGCTTACGCGGAAACGGGCCGCTCGCCCCTTGCCCCCGCTCTCCGCCAGCATCAGTTTGCACATATGGATCGGGGCCTCTTTCTCGATAATACCTCCGGGCTCCTGCTGACTACGAGCTTTTTGGTGTTTGTGGATCATATTAACCCCCTCCACCACCGCCTTCCCATCCTTGGGCATGACGGCCAGAACCCGGCCCTTGACGCCCCGGTCCTTACCGGAAAGGACCAGGACCATGTCGTCGCGTTTGATGCGTAAACTCATCACTTACCCTCGTTAAATGACCTCGGGGGCCAGAGAGACGATCTTCATGAAGTTGCGCCGCCGCAACTCGCGCCCCACCGCCCCAAAAATGCGGGTTCCCAACGGCTCCATCTGCGGGTTGATCAAGACCGCGGCATTATCGTCGAACCGGATATAGGAACCGTCCTCGCGGCCGACCTCCTTGCGCGTGCGCACAATGACCGCCCGCACGACCATCCCCTTCTTGATGTTGGAGCCCGGCACCGCCTCGCGTACCGAACAGACCACGATGTCCCCGATCCGGCCATAATGGCGACGCGTCCCGCCGAGAATTTTGAAACATCTCAGGCGCTTTGCCCCGCTATTGTCGGCCACGTCAAGGACTGTATATTCTTGGATCATTGCTTCGGTCTAGTCTCCAACCGCGGCCGGTCTTACTTGGCCCGCGCCAGAATGGCACTGACCCGCCAGCGCTTGCGGCTCGATAGCGGCCGCATCTCAATCACGCGAACCGTATCGCCCTGGCGACACCGGTTCTGGTCATCGTGGGCGTAGAGTTTCTTGGTGCGCCGCATAATCTTACGATAAAGCCGGTGCTTCACAAGGCTAATCACGGCCACCACGACCGTCTTGTCCATCTTCGAGCTGAGGACCTTCCCCACGCGCTCCTTGACGTTGCCTCTGGTTTCTGTTTCGCTCATCGATCGGTCATCTCCCGCTCCAGTCCGTTTAGTCCGCCTGCTCGGCCGGTTGGGGCTTCGTGCCGCCGTCGGCGGCCGCCCGCGTTTCCTGAATGATCGTCAATACTCGCGCGACCTCGCGCCGGTTCTGCGTAATCTTGCAGGTATCCTGCATCTCCTTGGTCGTGTTGGCCACGCGTAGGTTGAAACCCTCGGTGCGCAGTTGATCGATCTGGTCCTCCAGCTCCTCCAACGACAGTTCGCGATACTTCTCGGCCTTCATCGGTCCTTCATCTCCTCGAATTCCTATTCGGCCTTGCGGACGACGAAGGAAGTCTTGATCGGCAGCTTATGGGAGGCCAGTCGCATCGCCTCGCGGGCCAATTGCTCGCTGACCCCCTCGATCTCAAACATGATCCGGCCGGGCTTGACCACGGCCACCCAGTACTCGGGCGCCCCCTTGCCCTTGCCCATCCGCGTCTCGGCCGGTTTCTTGGTCAGCGGCTTGTCGGGGAAGATATTGATCCATAGTTTCCCGCCGCGCTTGACGTGACGCGTGATGGCGACGCGGGCCGCTTCGATCTGACGGTTCGTGATCCACGCGGCTCCCAGCGATTTGAGCCCATACTCACCGAACGCCAATTGGCTGCCGCGGTGGGCCAGGCCCCTACGCCGACCCTTCTGGACTTTGCGGTGCTTGACGCGTTTTGGCATCAGCATGGTGGATTCATTTCCTTTTCCTCAGGCCCACTGGGACGGTTTCCCTCCAAATCGGGAAACAACCAACCCCGCACGGCTACGCGGCCTTTTTCTTGACCTCCCGGAATATTTCGCCCTTGAAAATCCAAACCTTGACGCCGATCGTCCCAAATTTGGTGCGCGCCTCGGCGAAGCCGTAATCGATATCGGCCCGCAGCGTGTGGAGCGGCACCCGCCCCTTGCGGTACCATTCGCGCCGCGCCATCTCGGACCCGGCCAACCGCCCGGCGCAGTGAATCTTGATCCCCAGCGCCCCCGCGTCCATCGAAGCCTGCATCGTCTTCTTCATCGCCCGGCGAAAACCGATCCGGCGCGCGAGCTGGCTGGCCACGTTCTCCGCGACCAATTGGGCCGCCAGTTCGGTCCGCTTGACCTCCTCGATGTTGATCGAAACGACCTTTTTCGTGCGCGCCTCCAAGTCTTTTCGCAAACCCTCGATTTCGGATCCCTTGGGGCCGATGATGATCCCCGGACGGGCCGTGGCGATCGTCAGCTTGCAGCGGTTACCCGCGCGTTCGATCATGATTCTGTTGATCCCGGCATGGTGAAAACGCTTGCGAATCAGCTGGCGCAGCAGGATGTCTTCGTGCAGTAATCCCACGTAGTTGGCTTTGGTGGCATACCAACGCGAGTCCCATGTCCGGATGATCCCCAGCCGGGCACTGATTGGGTTGACTTTCTGGCCCATTCGATCTGTTGGTCCTTCCTCTGCTCAGACTTGGGTATACAGATTGATCGTCACGTGCGCCGTGCGCTTCCGAATCACCGTTGCCCGCCCCATCGCCCGCGGCCGGTAACGCTTGGTGACAGGGCCACCGTCGATCATAATCTCGCCGATGATCAGCTCTTCGGGGTCTCTATCACCCAGAGCCTCGCTTTCGCGAGCATTGGCCACCGCCGACTTGAGCAAGTTTCGGATCACCGGTGCCGCCGACGGACGATGCAGCAACGCCAGTTGCTGATCGGCTTCGGCCACCGTCAACCCCCGGATCAGATCGGCAACGGCGCGCGCCTTGCGCGGCGGTACCCGTGAGAACCGCGCACGCGCCGTCGTGATCTTAGAGCCAAGCTTTGGTCTGCGTGCGCAGCGCGCCCGTGACATCTTATCTTCATTACCCCTCTGCTATTTCAGGCCGGCGCCTTTGGCCTGTCGGCCCCCGTGAGTCTTGAAAGTCCGCGTGGGCGCGAACTCCCCAAGTTTGTGGCCGACCATGTTCTCGTCGATGTAGATCGTCATGAACTGCTTGCCGTTATGAACGGCCAGCGTGTGGCCGACCATATCGGGAGTGACCATCGAATTACGCGCCCAGGTCCTGATAACCCGCCTTGACCCAAGGTTGTTCATCTCCCGGATCCGCTGGGCGAGTTTCACATCGACGTACGGCCCTTTTTTCAGACTTCTAGCCATCTTTCGTTACCCCGGTTCGCTCCTATTTCTGGCCTCGGCGGCGGATAATCCACTTGCTGCTCGAATTGCGCACCTTGCGCGTCTTCGCACCTTTGGTCGGTTTGCCCCACGGGGTCACCGGATGGCGCCCGCCCGAACTGCGGCCCTCGCCGCCGCCGTGGGGGTGATCGACCGGATTCATCGCCACCCCGCGCACCTTGGGCCGACGCCCAAGCCAGCGGCGGCGACCGGCCTTCCCCAAATCCTGATTGCCATGGTCCGAGTTGCCCACCGGACCGATCATCGCCCGGCAGTCCACATGAACCATCCGGACCTCCGAAGATGGCAGGCGCAACGTGGCGTAACTGCCTTCGCGGGCCATCAACTGGATCGACGAGCCGGCTGAACGCCCCAACTGGGCCCCCTTGCCCGGCTTCATCTCGATGCAACTGATCGTGCTCCCAACCGGGATCGAGCGTAGCGGCAGCACGTTGCCCGGCGAGATCGCGGCCCCCGGCCCCGAGCTCACCGTATCACCCACTTTGAGCTTATCCGGGGCGATGATGTAAGCCTTCTCACCGTCGGCGTAATAGAGCAACGCGATGAAGGAGGTGCGATTGGGATCGTACTCGATCGCCGCCACGCGGGCCGGCACCCCATCCTTGACCCGCCGAAAGTCCACCAGCCGATATTTGCGCTTGTGCCCGCCCCCGCGCCGCCGCACCGTCATGTGTCCGTTGTGATTGCGGCCACCGGACTTGCTCAGCGGCTCCAGAAGCGATCTCTCCGGCTCCTTGCGGGTCAACACCGAGTAGTCGACCACGCTCATATGACGGCGGCTCGGAGTAACGGGCTTGTAGGTCTTGATTCCCATGAGCTAAATCCATGCAGCGGCACCCAGCAGGCTTTGCCGCTCAAATCAGATTGATGCTGTCTCCTTCGGCCAGGGTGACCATCGCCTTTTTCCATGTCGCGCGTCGGCCCAACTGCTGGGTCCTCAAGCGCTTGCGCTTACCCTTCAGCCGCAATGTGTTGACCGAGACCACCCGGACCTTGAACGCCGCCTCGACGGCCTTGCGAATCTCGATCTTGTTCGCGTGCACGTCCACGCTAAAAGTATACTGCGGGCACTCGAGCGTCTGATTATTGGTCGCCTTTTCCGTCAACACGGGCCCTCTGAGGACCTGATAGGGGTGCATGCTCACTGGTAGGCAGCCTCCACGTGTTTGATGACGTCGGCGGTCACGACGACCCAGTCATGGGTCACCAGGTCGTAGACGTTCAGGTTTTCGGCATTGATTGGCTTGACCCCGGGGATATTGCGCGCCGAGAGGGCCATCCCCTCGTTGGTTGTCTTACTCACCACCAGCGCCTTCCCCTCCACGCCCAGCGCGCCCAGAATCTCGACCATCCGGCGCGTCTTGGGTTTCTCGATCCCGAACACGTCGATCACGACCAGCCGCCCGCTCCGCGCCAACTCTGACCAAATTGTCCGGTAGGCCGTGCGCCGGACCTTGCGGTTGATCTTGTAGGAGTAATTGCGCGGGTGCGGTCCAAACGCGACGCCCCCACCCGTCCAAATCGGTGAGCGAGTCGATCCGTGGCGCGCCCGCCCGGTTCCCTTCTGCCGATGGGGCTTTCTTCCGCCGCCGCGCGCCGCGCCGCGGGTCTTGGTCGAATGCGTCCCCGCCCGCTGACTGGCCCGATACTGGTCCACGGCGGCGCGCACGCAATGCAGGTTGGGTTCGGCCCCAAACACCACGTCGCTCACCTCGAGTGAACCGGCTTCGCCGCCGTCGGGTTTTCTGATTGCGAGTGTCGCCATCTCCGCCTCACGCTCTGGACCCATTCAGCCTGGGCCGCGGCGTCCGTTCCTTTTACGTTACTTGCTTGCGCGGGCCCCCTCGACGGGCCTCCTTAACGCTCTTGCGAACCATCACGTACCCGTTGTTGTGGCCGGGCACCGAGCCACGCACCACCAGCAGGTTGCGCTCCTTGTCCACGTCCACCACCGTCAGGTTTTGCGCCGTCACGCGGGTGGCCCCCATCTGGCCGGGCGATTTCTTGCCCTTAAACACGTGGGAAGGCGACGCCGAAGCGCCCTGCGAACCCGGCTTGCGGTGATATCGCGAGCCGTGGCTCTCGGGCCCGCGACTCGACCCGTGGCGCTTCTGGGCACCGGCGAAACCCCGACCCTTGCTCACGCCGATCACGTCGATCCGCTCGCCCACCTCGAAGATGCTCAGGTCAAGCGTCTGACCCGGCTCAAATTCATCCAACCGCGAAGTCCGGAACTCCCTGACCAACCGGACCGCCTCGACCCCGGCCCCCTTGAAGTGCCCGGCCATCGGCCGGTTGACCTTCCGCTGGGGTTTAGCCTCGAATCCCAGTTGCAGTGCATCATAACCGTCCTTGCGGGTCGTTTTGACCTGCAAGATCGGGCAGGGCCCCGCCTGGACGACGGTCACGGGGATCACCGATCCGGCACCGTCGTGGATTCGCGTCATCCCCAATTTCTTTCCAAGCAACCCTAGCGTCATCTCCGGTTCGCTCCTCGCGGCCAGGCTCGACCGCTCAGTTTAACTTAATCTCCACGTAAACTCCAGCGGGCAAATCCAGTTCGGTCAGCGCGTCCAGCGTTTTCTGGTTGGGCTCCAGGATGTCGATGAGTCGCTTGTGACGCCGCATCTCGAACTGCTCGCGGGATTTCTTGTCCACGTGCGGGGAACGCAACACCGTGTATTTGCTGATTCGCGTGGGCAGGGGAATGGGGCCGGCAACCTGTGCGCCGGACCGGCGCGCCGTATCCACGATCTCCCCCACCGACTGATCCAGCAGCCGGTGATCGAATCCCTTCAAGTTGATCCGTATCTTTTGTTTGGCCATCCCAGGGCCTCGCCTATCCCCCGTGTGGACTTGCCACGGGTCGATTTAATCCCAAGCACAAAAAAGCCGCCGGCTCAAATGTTTCCGGCGGTCTTGCTCACGAAACTACTCAAGAATCTTCCCCACCACGCCCGCGCCGACGGTGCGGCCGCCTTCGCGGATCGCGAAGCGGAGGCCCTCCTCCATCGCGATCGGGCAGATCAGCTCGCCCTTGAGCACGATGTTGTCGCCCGG
>CAUZJO010000006.1:0-60045 GCA_963580245.1 Candidatus Sumerlaeia bacterium
GGTAATGTCATGCGCCAAATGGTCGTGGATTTGGGGATGGAACCAATCGTTCCTCCAAAGCGCAACCGGATGTATCCTTGGGAATATGAGCGGGAAATGTATAAAAAATGCAATGAAGTGGAGCGGCCTTTCCGTCGTTTGAAAGACTTTCGTCGGATCTTTTCCCGTTTTGAGAAGTTGGATGTTATGTTTGTCGGTTTTATCTGTTTCGCCCTTGCCGTCGACATGCTCCGTTTGTGTTAACAGGCCCTAGAATTATCGGCGAACCCGCGCAATCACACAACATTATTCGCTCCACGGCGACCTGATCGCCGAAGTGATCAATGGTCATTTACACCAACGATAGACGCCCCAAGATTATCAGATGCGCACGATGTAGCAGAGTGAGCCGGCGCATGGTTGGACGATCAACCTCGCGGGACCCATTGCGCCTTGGACAGCACCGACGGCACCAGCCCCAGCGTGACCACCAACAGCGCGATCATAACGCCGTAGGCCAATAGGATCGAATCGTAATCGTAGAGCGTTGCGCCGTGGAACGTCCACTGCTCGGCGAGTAGGCCCAGTTTGACGGAGCTGGAACAGATCAGTCCCGACATCGCCGCGCCGCCGTGCATCAACACCATCGTGATTGACGTGGACAGCGACTTATTATGATGGGGGATCAGCCCCATCATCTCGGTCGAGATGGCGATCGAGGAAGTGGCGTAGATGAGGCCGAAAAGAAAATTGAGCGCTCCGACGATGAGGATCAGGTGCAGGGGGTGGTGGACGAACGCCCGGCCCATGAACAGGAAGATGACCGCCGCAAACCCGAAGTGACAAACCAGAAATACGCGCTTACTGCCGAACGAGTCGATGGCCTTGCCGCCCAGATAAAAACCGACGATAGAACCGACCATGATCATGTTGCCCATCCAGACGACCCGATTGTCGCCCCATCCCATCACTCTTTTCTCGATCAGGCCAAACAGAAAGGGACAACCCGCCGTGAAGAGCATCAACAGAAAGACGTAGGCGTTAAAGGACGCAAATCCTTCGGCCCGTAGCAGTTCGCCCAGGACCGGCCACGCGCGGCGAATCGAACCCAAACCGGATCGCTCGCGCTCGGGAACGCGCAGATAAAACCAGATGCGGGCGATCAGGGCCAGCGTCAACAAGCCCAGGATCGCCTGGTAGGCGCCGATGGGGGAGCTTTCGGTAAGGAAGAGCGCGCAAACGCCGGTCACGATGATCGCGACCAATTGCCAGCAGAAGCGCATCCGGCCGAAGAAACGGCCGCGAATGGATTGGGGAACGATCGGGCTAAGCAACGCGAACCAGCTGGCCGCGAAAAGCGTGAAGCCGAACGAGTAGACAATCAGCCCGGCGACCAGAAACGATTCCCTCAACGCGAGCGAGCCCCATCCCGCCGCGGCAATCAGCCCGAAACCGACGGCCTGAAAAATGGTCCCCGTCAGGCCGATGAGTTTCTTGCCGAAGCGATCGGCGACCACCGCGAAGGGCAATTGGAGGAAAGCGCCGACGAGGGTCGGCATGGACAGGTACAAAAAGATGCGGGCACTGCTGATTTCGAACGCGGTCATGTAGACCAGCAGAATGCCGTTGGAGAACACCAGAAAAGAGGACGCCGCGAAACTCTGCGAGAGGATCGCGTTGCGCATGCCGACCCGCCGAAAGGGCTCGACCGGGTCCGATTGGGCATCACGGGAATTCATTCGGTTTGATCGATCAATGGATGGCGACGCTTGGCGTGGCCGTCTACACCCAGCCAACCAAGGAAGAACGATACCAGATTCACGCCCTGAGGGAAGCCCAAAACAGCAGTTGCGAAATCGCCCGGATTCGGGGACGGCGCAAAAGCACGATCGGGTGAGAATCCGTGGCTCAAACGAGTTCGTGAATGGGTATGCCCGTCTTATCGTCGATGGAATTGGCGATCTTGACGGGACGGCCGATCGGGTGCATGTAGGTTTTCTCCCAATCGATTCCAAACGCCTTATAGATGGTCGCGAACAAGTCGCCGATCGAGGTCATCCGCTCGGTGACGGCACCGGCGGTCTCGTCGCTGGCGCCGACGACCCTCCCCCCCGCGATACCGCCGCCGCCCACCATCAGCGACCAACACTGGGACCAGTGATCGCGCCCGCCTTTGGGATTGATATGCGGCGTGCGGCCGAACTCGCCCATGACCAGCACGATGGTCGAGTCGAGCAGGCCGCACCGTGCGAGGTCTTCGAGTAGTGTCGAAAGTGTGCGGTCGAGCGTGGGAGAAAGAACCTCGCGCAGTCGCTTATCGTTGTCGGCGTGAGTGTCCCACGCCCCGTCGTTGTAGCCCGAGGCGGTTACGAAGCGGCACCCCGCTTCGACCAACCGCCGCGCCAGCAGAACGCTTTGGCCAAATCGGTCGCGGCCATATGCATCACGCGTCTTCTCGTCCTCTTGGGTCAAGTCGAACGCCGTTTTGACCGTCGGCGAGCTGAGCATCGCGAGGGCCTGTTCCGACACTGCGTCGAACTTGCCGTAGGCGGCGCGCTCCTCGTTCTCACGGAACATCCGGTCGACCACGCGCATGAATGATCGGCGGTGCTCAATCAGCTCGGGCGAGATCGACTTAGGCAGGCTCAGGTCGGGGATCGAGAAGTTCTCCTGGCTGGGGTCGGGAACGATCATCGGGTCGTATTGCGAACCGATAAAGGCCGACATGAAGCTGTCGCGGTAGTTTGAAAAGTCGCTGCCGCGCGGCTGGGGCGCCAGCACGTAAGGGGGCAACTGGTTGCGCGGCCCCATTTCGCGCGCGACGATCGAGCCGATGCTGGGGAAGTTCATCGCGGGGTTGGGACGGTGGCCCGTCATGGCATAGTAGGTGCCCTGGGGGTGATTGACTTCCTCGCTACGCATCGAGCGGATAATCGACAGCTTATCCATCTGACCGGCGATCTTGGGGAAGAGGTCGGAGATCTGAACGCCGTCGGCCTTGGTTGCGATCGGCTTGAAGGGGCTGGTGGATTTTGGATCCCAGGTGTCCATCTGGCTGGGTCCACCCTCGAGCCAGACCAGGATGCAAGCCTGCGCCTTGCCTTGGATCGGACCCCCGCCCGGGGCCAGACCGTTCGCGGCCCGTAGATACTGATCGAGGCCGATTCCCAGCAGACCGAGAGAACCGACGCGCAGGAAGTCGCGCCGCGCCATCCGGCATCCGCCGCAGCCGCTGTTGCCCACGTCCGTCATCTGCCCTTACCCTTCGCCAAGTTCTTTGTGCCGATTCGCCAAATCATCGAGAAGTCGGCCCCCATCATTGGGTGGATTATACCGCGCGCCGCCAAGTATAGTTAGTGGTTATGCGTGAACTCCCGCGCGGTGATGATACCCCAGACCAGCGCCTTGACGCTCTCGTCACGCGAGGGGCCTTCGGCGATGAGTTTCTCCAATTCGGTCCGCTCCCATTCGGTGGGATGGCGACACAGCGCGGTGAGGTAAAACTCCTCGATGATTTCGCGGTCGTCGGCCCCCCGGGTCAACAGGAGATCCACCCGCCCGCCGGGCGTCGATATCTTATCGGTATAGGTCGACCCCGCGAACATGTGCAAGGCTTGGCCCAGGGTCGGGTCGCCCGGCTTCTCGGGCAGCACCTGGCGCGTGGGACGCCCATGGACCTCAAGGAAACGGTGGGGCGCAATGTCGGGAACCAGGTCAATCGCACGTGACCCCTCGGGGTAGGGCCCGGCGCCGATGTAGGGCTCGCCAAGAAACGTCTCCTCCACGCCCGTGACCCGCGAGATGGCGTCGACCAGGACGACCGCGTCGAGCATGCGCGGCTGGAAGCGCGAGTAATTGATCCGGTCCTCGCGGTTCGAATCGTTCACTTTCGACGAAAGCTGATAGGTCCCGGATTGGACGATCGTGCGGATCAGATGCTTCAGATCAAACCCATGGACCGCAAAATCACGCGCCAGCGCCTCGAGCAGTTCATGATGCGTGGGAGGGTTGGTCGCGCGGAAGTCATCGACCGGCTGGACGATGCCTCGACCGAAGAAGTCGCCCCAGATCCGGTTGACGGCCGCCCGGGCGAAATAGGGATTCTCGGGCGACGTCATCCACTCGGCCAGCACTCTGCGCAAATCGAGCGGCATGTTCCCCGCGGGTGTTTGCCCGTCGAGAAAGGCGGGAACCACGGGCGCCTTGGTGCGCGGATGAAGCAATACCTTGACGCAGATGCACTGAGCTTTATTCTCGCACGCGCATTCGGAGTCGGAAGCGTGAAAAGGCCGATCGACCAACAGATCGCTCTCCGTGGTGCGAATCATCCGATTAAAAAAAGACGCCAGCCCCCAGAACTGGTCCTGGCTCCAGGCGTCGAAGGGATGGTTATGGCACTCGGCGCATTCAAGGCGCAGCCCGTGGAAAACCCGCATCTGTTCGGCCATGATCGTCTGCGGACTCAGTTTCTCGGTCGTGCGGTAGAAGTGCGTGGTTGGCCCGCCGTATCCCTGCGCGGCGATGCGTTCACGGGCAATCTGGTCATAGGGGACATTGCGCGCGATGCGATTGCGCACCCACTCCTGATAGAGGTGCGTTTTCTTCAAATCCTGCTGCGAACTGAACCCGACGCGAAAGAGGTCGGCGAAGCGATAGGTCCAGAAATCGACGTATTCGGGGGATGCAAGCAGGGTCTCGATCAATGCGTCCCGCTTGTTGGGATTGGGGTCGGTCAGGAACTTGCGCGCTCGGTCGGCGGGCGGCAACGTGCCGGTCAGGTCCAGGCAGACCCGTCGCAGGAACTCGGCGTCGATCGAGACCTCGGAGGGAACGATGTTGAACTTACGCAGCTTGGCGAAGACGTGCTCGTCGATCAAATTACGCGCGGGCGGCGGCGATGGGTATTCGGCGATCGGACGGGTGATCACGCCCACGCGTGTCGAAGCCGCGTGGCCCGCGGCGCGCACCATCACCGCCGTCTCGCCGGAGCTCACCGCCTCGACTCGGCCCTCGGCGTCGACCCGCGCCACCGTCTCGTTGCTCGAAACGTAGCGAACCTGATCCGTCACGTCCTCACGCCGGCCGTCGGCCAGTCGCGCCGCCACCAGCAACTGCTGCTTCCCGACGCGATCGAGCACCACGTGGCGCGGAAATATCTCCAGGCCCTCGATCGGGACGGCTCCTGAACTGTCTTCCTCGCCGTACGCGGCCCCTTCCCGGATCCACTCCAGGATCGCCTGGTAATCACGCGAACCGACATCAATCCGCGTGCCTCCGCCGTGAGCGACCGCGCCGGTCGACTTGAGCAACAGCAGGCTTTGTTCGGGAGCGTTCAGGTCGACCCGCGGCAGCGGTGTCTCGCTCTGCTCGGCGCTCAGGACTTCGTATCGGCCACCCTCGACGATCCAATGGTGGTCATCGCGAGGGAACTGGGAGCCCAGCGACAGCTTAAAGCCGTTGCGACCCTTGACCCCGCCGTGGCAATCAACCGTGTTGCAACCCCGGCGGGTCAGGATGCCGCCGATATCGCGCTGAAAGCTGAACGGCCGGGTCTGGTCCGAACCTTCGACGCGCACGCGCGCCATGGCCTTTTGACCGTCAAACTCGGCCGTCAATTCAAATGCCCCGTCCGCCCGCGCCACAACGCGCCCCCGCTCGGCGAGAGAGGCCCGTTCCGGGTGAGAAACCGTCAGTCGGCAGCGCGCGGTCACGTCGCGCCGCAGCCCGTCGCCATACTCCCCCATCACCACGAAGTGCTGGGAAGCCGCAATACCCCACAAGATGGCCTCCTCGGGAATGATACGAAGAGACACGAGGCTGGGAGGAGAATCCATGGGCCCTTCGGCCGCTTTCGCCGTCATCACCGCAAGCAGCGTTGGCATCAGCAAGCCGAGTGTCAAGCAACCCAGTCTCATTCAATGTCCTCTGCTAGGCATATCACAAACGCGAAAAGCCAGCCTCCCGCGCCACCCGCCTTACGAAGGGCCCACTATCTCAAATTCTTATACATTTCAGCGTGAAACGCAACCGGATTCCGGAGAAGGACGAACCGCGCGAGCGCGGACCCTTCAATCGGATTAGACTGTCTAAAACCCAATCGATAAAGCCTACACTCGCGATCAACGGAAGTCTTCACAATCTCATCGGCAAACTGTCATCATTTACTCTTTTAAGGCAACCGAATCGCGTCCATCGGTCAACCATTCCAGATTAAACCGGGCAAAATGTGCCTGGATTCAACCTTGAAATGATCGTGCGAGAGCGTTAGAATCCAAGAAACAAATGGTCAGGTTCCGCACAAACTGACTGTAAATAGGAAATTTCGGGTTGCATGTATTTTCCAGGGAGGATGAAATGTTGTTCACATTAACGAAAACCGTGGCGCTCGTCTTTGCAATGTCATATCTAGCCAGCATAGCTGATTCCACGGCTGCCGAAATCAAGTATCCATCAAAAGTGGAACGGCAATCATACGCGGATACGCTGGATGAGCAGCTTGAACAATTGCAAGACGATCCCCAGATCAAACGCTGGGCGGCTTCACGAAAAGCGATGGCCTCCGATCCGCATCGCCCCCTGTACCACTTTGTAAACCCACAAGCCAATCTGAACGATCCAAACGGTCTGTGCCAATGGCAGGGCCGTTATCATCTTTTCTACCAGGCCTATCCCCCTGAAGACCCGCGCCAGCACTGGGGTCACGCGGTCAGCGATGACCTTGTGCGCTGGAAGGACCTGCCACTGGCGATCTACCCCGGTATCGAAAAGCACTGTTTCAGTGGTTCCACGCTGGTCGAGGAAGACCGCGTTATTGCCAATTACCATGGAACCGTCGTGGGGAACATGATCGCGGTCTCCAGCGATCCATTGCTCCTTAATTGGGATAAACTAGACGGCAATCCGGTCATGCCGATGCTTCCACCGCCGGATGAAAACGGTCGCCCGTATCGGGTGTACGACCCCTGTATCTGGAAAGAGGATGACGGCTACTATTCCATCTCCGGTGCCTATATTGATGGCAACATTTTTGAAACCAGCAAAATGGCACAGCACTTATTCTTTTCCCAGGATCTGGAGAATTGGACTTATCTCGGTCCGTTCATCATCGACGGCTTTTTCACCGGACCCGGTGAAGACGGCGCGGTGCCGTATTTCTGGCCGCTCGGAGACAAATATATCCTCATCTTCGCGAGCCACCTACGCGGAGCGCAGTACCTGATCGGCGACTTCGATAAAATCGGAAAGAAGTTTATCCCTCGGAAGCACGGTCGATTCAATTTCGGACGAATGATGCACGGCGGTGTCCACGCTCCAACCGCCACGATCGATGACAATGGACGTCTCATTGTCATTTACAACATCAACGAAGCTAAACCGACCAAGGGTTGGGACCACATCATGTCCGTGCCGCGGGTGCTCACGCTTAAGGAAGGTTTAACTCTCGGGATCGAGCCGATACCTGAACTCGCCACGCTACGCCGTGATGAAAAAGTGGTCTTGGAAACAACCATTCCAGCCAATGAAGAGATAGTCTTCAATGATGTTGGCGGCAGCGCGATCGAGATCGAGGCCGTCATCGATCCTGGGGACGCACGCGAATTCGGGCTGAACGTCCTTAGATCGCCGGACGGAACCGAAAAGACGAAGGTCGGCGTGTACCGCAAAGGATTAATGTCGGCGTCGGTTAGTTTTTATAACGATGCGCTCGTTATAGATATGAGCGACTCCTCCTTGAGCTCGGACGTCCGCGCCCGCGCTCCGGAGATAGCCCCGTTCCAGATTAAAGATGATGAGCCGGTAACATTCCGGATATTTATCGACCGAAGCGTTGTGGAGGTCTTTGTGAACAATGAACAGGCCGCGTCGATTCGCGTCTACCCCGAGCGCGAAGACAGCGTCGGTGTCTCGGTTTATGCGAAGGGATCGAGCGCCGTGCTCCGTTCGATGAAAGTATGGCGGATGAAAACAATCTATCCGGAGGTGTATCCTGGGCTATAGGATCCGTCGCCTTTTTCGTTTCTCACTTGCCCTCACAGTGAAATTTCGGGAATTGACAAGTTGAAAGAGAATCGGGCATCGTTGCACGAAGGGTGATCGTCCACACGCAAGCTTTTCCCTGATGAAGGAGATTGAGATGAGCAAACGGATTTGATTTGACACTGCCGCACGCTTGGCCCGTCTTGCCCGGCGAAATCCATGCACGGCCCCGATTCGCGGCGGGGCGTTTCTTATTGTTCTGCTAGTCTCGTCGCTGGTCGTGCAGCACGATTGCCGCAGCGAAGCACGGCAGCCGGTCCCCGATCCAACCCCGCCCGGGACACGATCGAGTATGTCAACCCGGACATCCCGGAGTTGAGCCCGCCGCAATACCCCGGCCAATCCTACGATGCCGTGGTTCCGGCCACGCTCGACCTTTGCCGAGCGCGCGCGCCTGTCGGTCAACGCGCTGACGGGCATGCTCAACCCAAACATGGACTGGGAGTTGTACGCCGGCGTCCATCATTACCATGACCCACCCGTGATGAGTCACTTCTCGGGCGACCTCGCGACCATGGGTAAATACGTCGAAGCGATTCCGCTGGTGTGCGGCATGTGCGGCAGCAAGCAAAACATGGAAGCCGAGATGGGTCTTCGGGAGGTGCTCTTGAAACAACAGGGGGACGACGGCCTGATCTACCTTCCGCTGCCGGGGCGCCCCTGGGTCCTGCCGGCTCAGATGGAGCCCAACTCCGGCCTGCCCGGACGTCATGACGGTGTAAATCAGGTCAGTCTGCTCGGTTACGGGAACACCCACTCGATGATCGGGTTTCTGATCTACGGCCAGAAGGACCCCGACGGGCCGTGGCGCGAGGCCGCTCGGCGGATGGCGGAGGGCTTCAAGCGAACGGTTGTCGATGATGGCGAGATCGCCTATACGTTTTCCACGTGGATGAAGCCGGGAAGGGAAATCAAGCGCCCGGAACACCCGCCGCGTGGCATTATGGGCGGCATGATCGCCTGGCTGGCCACGGCGTTGGTGCGCTACGACCAAGCCGTCGGCGACCCGGAAGCAACAGTTTTGGCGCAAAAGATGATCCGCTATTCGATGGGGGAATTGAATTACTACGACGAAAACGGGAAATTCATGCCCGACGGACCGGGAGTGGGCGACGGAATCTACGCCGAAAAGAGCGCCCACTTCTACACGCACGTGAAGAACATCACGGCGGCGCTCTACGTCATGGAACGGACCGGCGACCGCGAGTTGATGGATAAGGCGCTCAAAGCCTACGACTGGGCGACCAAGGCCGGCAACAGCCTGCTGGGCTACTTCCCGGTGGTGACCACCGATCTCCCCGGCGGGTTTTTCACCTCCGAGACGTGCGAGGTCTCCGACATGATCTCGCCGGGGTCAAGTTCTCGCGCCTCGGAATCGACAAATGGGACAACGTGGATCGCTGGGTCAGAAATCAACTGGCTGAAAATCAGTTGACCGACATCAGTTGGCTGTCCGACGGCCGGCTCGATTATGCCGATTCGAGCCTCAGTCTAAGCAGTTTTCCGGAGGGTCAGTATACGACGGATCGGGTGGCGGAGCGGACCGTGGGGGCTTTTGGCGGCTGGCCGGGCGTGAACAACTGGGTCTCACAGGACGACTGGGGCGCCGGCCAACACCTCGGCACGACGATCATGAACTGCTGTTCGGGGAGCGGCGCGCGGGAGCTTTACATCACCTGGCGCGACATGATCTCCCACGATGAGGGCCGCTTGCGAGTGAACTTGCTGCTCAACCGCGCGTCGAAATGGGCCGACATCGACAGCTACATCCCTTACACGGGCAGGGTGGACGTCAAGATGAAGCAGGCGCTGGAGCTGGAGATTCGCATCCCGGAGTGGGTGCGGCCGCAAGAGGTGACATGCGAAGTCGGCGGCCAGGCCCGCGAGCTGACATTCGACGGCCGCTACGCCCGCGCGGGCAACGTGAAAGCGGGTCAAACCTGCACGCTCGAATTTCCGATCTTTGAGCGAACGGACAAGATCACGGTTCAGGGGCGGGAATTCACGATCGTCCGCCGCGGCAACACGGTCGTCAAGATCGACCCGCCGGGTAAATACCATCCTTTCTATCAGCGCGCTCACTACCGCAAGGGAGAGCCGCTCTACCGAAAAGTCAGGCGATTCGTGGCGGATGAAGATTTTGCTTGATGGTGAGTCCTGGATCCGTAACGACAATGAGTACCGTCTTTGAAACTTGTCTTCAACTAACAAGCGCAACCGCTCCCGCCACAATACGGGATATTATCGCCGAAATGGCTGGCGTGGTTTAAGTCTGAAGATTCCAGAATATAAATATCACGCTTAGATAATTAACTATTTCAGGTCTTGACCGCCCTTCAACCTGGCCCGAATGACATAGGCCGTTAAAACTCAATAATCTATTGAAAGCTGTTTGCCCGTGGGGTACGGTGTGTCAGGATTCAGTAAGGCAAAACGACTTTGAGCGAGCCGAAACATTCCGCCGTCGGGAAGCTGGATAAGCTTTACGAATTCGAACGCGAACCGGTTTCCGCGGACAAGTTGGAACCGGGCCGTCATTTCGCCGGCTTGTTCGCCGGAGAGCACGTCGCGGGGACCGAATTCGTCATCGGCGCGCTGTTCGTCGTCTGGGGCGTTACCGCGTTTGATATATTCGTGGGACTGCTCCTTGGAAACGCGCTGGCCGTTCTGACGTGGACGTTTATCTGCGCCCCCATCGCCGTCCGGACCCGCCTGACGCTCTACTGGTATCTGAGAAAGATCGCGGGACCCGTTACGACGACCATTTACAATATTCTTAATGCCTTCCTGTTTTGTATTCTCGCCGGCAGCATGATCACGGTCTCGGCTTCGGCGGTGCGCATTCCGTTCGGGATCCCCGCTCAGACCAATTGGTATCCCGAGGACGCGCGGTTTGTGCTCGTGGTGCTGCTCGTGGGGGCCTTGGTAGTGGTCCTGGCGATCCTTGGATTCAAGAAGCTGGCCCAATTCGCCTCGGTCTGTTCGCCATGGCTTTTCCTGATGTTTATCGTCGGCGCAATCGCGGTCCTTCCGGGGCTGGCGGCCCAAACGCCGGGCGTCGGAGGCCTAGGCGGTTTCAATGATTTCTGGGCCATCGCCAACAAGGTCGTCTGGACCGGAGAGACGCCGGACGGTCGGGCGCCGATCAGCTTTTGGCACGTTGCCGCCTTCGCGTGGATCTGCAATCTGGCCATGCACGGGGGATTGTCGGACATGGCGCTGTTGCGTTACGCGAGATCGTATCGCTACGGTTTGTATTCGGCCTTCGGCATGTATCTCGGTCATTACCTGGCATGGATTTGCGCGGGAATCATGGGTGCCGCGACGGCGCTCATCCTCAAAGCAAGCATCGTTGATATCGATGCCGGCGGGGTTGCGATGGAGGCGCTTGGCGTCGTCGGCATCGTCGCGGTGGTGATCGCCGGCTGGACCACGTCCAATCCGACCCTTTACCGCGCCGGCTTGGCTCTTCAGGCCGTCACGCCCGGTTGGCCCCGTTGGCTGGTGACACTGCTGGCCGGCGTCGCGACCACGGTGATCGCGTGCTTCCCCTTTGTCTTTACGAAATTGCTGGGTTTTGTGGGTTATTATGGACTGCTCCTGATGCCGGTGGGCGCCGTCGTTTTTACGGAGCACTGGATTTTCCCCAAACTGGGGCTGACCCAATACTGGGCTTCGCGCAGGAATCTCGCCGTCAATTGGCCGGTGCTTCTCAGTTGGGGCATTGGAATCGGGGTCGCCTTGATTCTTGAAAAAACGGGCGTGTTGCACCTGTTTTTCCTGTTCCTCCCCGTCTGGTTTCTAACGACCGTGCTGTATATTCTCTTTGCGTCGATGGCGGGCGCGCGCGAGTCCTTGCCGGCTGGATCGGTTATGCCGACGCCCCAAGAACCCTCGTCACCCGCGGAAACTGACATGCCATCCCCGCCAAACGCTGATCCAAACGCCGAAGAACGGAATCAACTCTTGCTTCGGATCACGGGCGCGGTTGCGATTGTATCGTTGCTCAGCATTCTCGGAGCGTCGATTTGGGTCTTCACGGCCGAAAACGATCTTTATGCGCAGCGGTTCTTATCCTTCAAATGGTTCATCATTTGGCCGACGCTGGTTTATTTTATTAGCGGCACAATGTGGCTCGCCGAAAAAGATAAATACAAAGAATCATGAAATGCGCCTGGTTGCCGGGTAAGAATCCCATTCGGAGAATTGTCATGAGACGCTTGATTGCTCAATGCTTTAGGATAATGTCACGCGGAATCCAGGTTCCTGTCGTACTTTGTCTGGGGACCTGTTTGATGTTTCTTGGTGGCTGTGCTTCCCTGTGTCCAGTGAAAAACTCAATGTTAAAACCCTCCGATCTTCGCTGTGAGTACCGGCTTGATCCCAGAGGGATCGACGTGGTCAGGCCTCGGCATTCATGGATTATCGCATCGCCGCGGCGGGACCAGAAACAGACGGCTTACCACATCCTGGTTGCCGGCAGCGAGGCGATGCTCAAGGCCGGCAAGGGCGACCTGTGGAACTCGGGCAAGATCGCTTCGGACCAGACGGCGCACGTCGTTTACACCGGCAAGCCGTTGCAATCGCGGATGCGATGCTTCTGGAAGGTGCGCGTATGGGACGGCGACGGCAGACCTTCGGCATGGAGCGATCCGGCAACGTGGACCATGGGACTGATCGAAGAGAAAGACTGGCGGGCCGAATGGATAGGTTATGATGCGCCGGTTGAGGCCGCGAAAAAGGCGATGGCGGAATCGGATACACCCGACGGCCCGGTCCTGCCCCCGCCTCGATATCTGCGCAAGGATTTTGACCTCGGCAAACCCATTCGCCGGGCGACGTTGTATGCGACCGCCCTGGGGATTTATGAGGTTCGCGTCAACGGCCATCGAGTGGGAGATGATTATTTCACGCCGGGCTGGACCGATTACAATACGCGCGTGTATTACCATACTTATGACGCGACCGACCTGCTGCGCGAGGGTGGAAACGCGATCGGCGCGGTCCTGGCCGATGGTTGGTACGCCGGACATCTAGGATGGAAGAGCAATTCGCGCGAACACTATGGCGACAAGATTCGGCTGCGCGCCCAGCTCGAGGTGGAGTATGCCGATGGCTCGACCCGGATCATCGCGACCGATCCCACCTGGAAAGCCGCGATCGGTCCGTTGATCGAGGCGGACTTCTTCATGGGAGAGACCCACGACGCCCGCCGCGAGATGACCGGGTGGGACGCTCCGGGTTTTGAAGATTCCGCCTGGACGGCCGTCGATCTCGCGAGCCAAGTCGATCCGATGGTACAGGCCCACCCCGGCGTCCCCGTCCGCGAATTTGCCGAAATCAAACCCGTCAGCATGACCGAACCGCAAGAAGGTCGCTTTGTGTTCGACATGGGCCAGAACTTCGCGGGATTCGTCCGGCTCAACGTCACGGCCCCGAACGGGGAAAAGATCGTGATGCGTTTTGCCGAGCGGCTCAATCCCGACGGAACGATTTACACGACCAACCTGCGTCGCGCCCGCGCGACCGACACCTACATTTGCCGGGGCGAAGGCGAGGAGATCTGGCAGCCGCGTTTCACTTTTCATGGATTCCAGTACGTCGAAGTCACCGGTTATCCAGGCCGGCCCGGTCCCGACGCCATCACCGGCATTGCCCTCAGCTCCAAGACCCCCATCGTCGGCAGTTTCAAATGTTCCGACGAAATGGCCAACCAGCTCTACAGCAACATCCGTTGGACGCAATGGGCCAACTTCATCGATATCCCGACCGATTGCCCACAGCGTGACGAGCGGATGGGCTGGACCGGCGACGCCCAGGTCTACATCCGCACCGCGACTTACAACGCCAACGTGGCCGCTTTTTTCACCAAGTGGCTCGTGGATCTCGAAGACGCCCAATCTGCCGAAGGCGGTTTCCCCGACGTTGCGCCGCGAAAAATTGCGACAGACGTGGGAACGGCCGCCTGGGCCGACGCCGGCGTGATCTGCCCCTGGACCATCTACGAGGTTTATGGCGACAAGCGCGTCCTCGAACGACATTACGAGTCCATGGCGCGTTGGATCGCTTATTGCACAAACAACAGCGAAGGTCTGCTGCGCCCCGACAAAGGCTACGGCGACTGGCTCAGTATTCAGGCCGACACCCCCAAAGACGTCCTCGCCACCGCCTACTTCGCCTACAGCACCAAACTGATGGCCCGTTGCGCCGAAGTCCTGGGCAAGACCGACGACGCGGCTCGCCACCATGAGCTTTTCGAGCGGATCAAGGCGGCATTCAACAAGGCCTGGGTGCACGACGATGGGCGCATCGAGGGCGAGACCCAGACCGTTTACGTTCTGGCTCTGGCCTTTGACCTATTGCCCGAGGCCGTGCGTCCGCTGGCCGCCGAGCATCTCCTCGAGAACATTCAGGAACGCGATGGGCATCTCTCGACCGGTTTTATCGGCACTAAAAACCTGATGGGCGTGCTGAACCGCATAGGCCGCGCCGACGTGGCCTATGCTCTGTTCCACAACGACACGTTTCCTTCATGGGGCTTTTCAATCCGGCACGGCGCAACAAGCATCTGGGAACGCTGGGATGGCTGGACGCCGGACAAGGGATTTCAGGACCCGGGGATGAACTCCTTTGCCCATTATTCGTTCGGAGCGGTCGCCCAATGGATGTTTCAGACGATCGCGGGGATCGACAGCGACGGGGCCGGTTTCAAGCGGATTATCATCCATCCCCGCCCCGGCGGCAGACTGCACGCCGCCAAAGCGAGTTACCACTCCATCCGCGGCCCGATCGCGACGGAGTGGAAACTGCAAAACGGCGACTACCTGCTCGATGTCGAAATCCCGGCCAACACGACCGCGATCGTGATCATTCCGGCCGCTGGCCCCAATGTCGTTACCGAAAGCGGCTGGCCCGCCGGCGAGGCCGAAGGCGTCCGCTTCCTGCGCATGGATCAAGACGAAGCGGTATACGAGATCGGTTCGGGCAGCTATCGGTTCTTTTCCCGGGGTGCGGAAAGTTTGATGCCGTTCGTTAATAAAGCGAAGCGCAATTGAGGTGAAGCATGAACGACACGACACGCATTGAAAGTGCATACGCGGCCGCCAAGGAGACTTACGCCGCGCTCGACGTGAATACCGACCGCGCCGTCGAACGTTTGGCCCAGGTGGCGATCTCGCTGCATTGCTGGCAGGGAGACGACGTGGGTGGATTTGAAACGCCCGGGGCAACGCTGAGAGACGGCGGCATTCAAGCGACCGGGAATTATCCCGGCAAGGCGCGGACGCCCGATGAACTGCGGTCGGATCTGGACGAAGCACTCAGCCTCATCCCCGGCACGCATCGCCTCAACCTGCAAGCGAACTACGCCGAGCCCACCGGCGGGCGCGTCGAGCGCAACAAGCTCGAACCCGAACATTACTCCACCTGGATCGACTGGGCGCGGAGCAAGGGCATGGGCATGGATTTCAACCCGACGTATTTTTCGCATCCCAAAGCCGCCGAGGGACTGACCCTGACCCATACAGATTCGGGTATCCGCCGGTTCTGGATCGAACACGGGATCGCCTGCCGCCGGATCGGCGCCGCGATGGGCGCCGCGCTTGGAAGCCCGTGCATCACCAACGTCTGGATCCCCGACGGTTCCAAGGACATTCCCGTTGACCGCAGAGGTCCACGTGAAACGCTGAAGACTTCGCTCGACGAAATCTTCGCTGAACCGCTCGATCCGCGCCACACGGTGGACTCGGTCGAGTGCAAGCTATTCGGCATCGGCTCGGAAAGTTACGTGGCCGGCTCTCACGAATTCTATCTGGGCTATGCAATCGCCAATGGCAAGCTGCTGTGCCTCGACAGCGGTCATTTCCATCCCACCGAGACCGTCTCTGATAAAATCTCCGCGGTGCTGACGTATCTGGATGCGATCCTGCTCCATGTCAGTCGTGGCGTGCGGTGGGACAGCGACCACGTCGTGATCCTCTCGGATGAAACGCGCGCGATCGCCGAGGAGGTCGTGCGCGGCGGCTATCTCGAACGGGTCCACATCGGTCTCGATTTTTTCGACGCGAGCATCAACAGGGTGGCGGCCTGGGTGATCGGCGCGCGCTGCATGATCCGCGCACTGCTGCTTGCCCTGCTCGAACCGATCGAGACGTTGCGGGCCTACGAGACCGAAGGGGATTTTACCGCCCGCCTTGGCCTGCTCGAAGAGCTAAAGGCCCTACCCGCGGGCACCGTTTGGGACTATTACTGCCTGACGCGCGACGTGCCGGTCGGCATGGCATGGCTTGATGCGGTCAAGTCATACGAACGGAAAGTGCTGAGTCAACGTGACTAAGGAAATCCAGGAAAGCATGGAAGGGGTCGGCAACGCTCGGGGCAAGTGGGCGCACGTTGACTATCTGTGGCGCGATGAGTCGGCCGGCGGTTTAGACGCGGTGGAGAGGTTGGTTTACAGGTCGAACCTGTTGGGGGCGGATCCGCGAATCACGAACTCGGGCGGGGGGAACACGTCATCTAAAATCGAGGAGCGCGACCCGTTGACCGGAGAAACGGTCGAGGTGATGTGGGTCAAGGGATCGGGCGGAGACTTGCGCACTTCTAACAAGGAGCATTTCGCATCGCTGTACCAGGATAAGCTCCTGGCATTGCGCCAGGTTTACGCGGGCAAGGAAGGTAAGGGGGTCAAGAGCGCCGCGGAGGACGGGATGGTCGAGTTGTATCGGCACTGCACGTTCAACCTGAACCCGCGCGCCTGTTCGATCGACACGCCGCTGCACGCGTTCGTGCCCGCCAAACACGTCGATCACATGCACCCGAACTCGATCATCGCCATCGCGGCGGCGCGCGAATCGAAGCGACTGACCGAGGAGATCTTTGGCGGCGAGATCGGTTGGTTGCCCTGGATGCGGCCGGGGTTTGAGCTCGGGCTTGCATTGGAACGGGTGTGCCGCGAGCAACCGGCGCTCAAAGGGGTGATCCTTGGACAACACGGCGTGATCAACTGGGCGGACGAGGACAAGCAGTGCTACGAGCTGACGCTCGGCCTGATTGAAAAGGCGGGGCGTTTCATCGAGGCGCGTGATAGGGGCAAGGCGACGTTCGGCGGACAAAGGCATCCGGTGCTCGATGAGGCGGACCGCGAAGAAATTCTGTTTGAGCTGCTGCCGTGGCTGCGGGGGCGGGTATCGCGCGAGCGGCGATTGATCGCGACGGTGCAAGCCGACGCGGCCACGCTGAGGTTCATTAACAGCACCGACGCCGCGCGGCTGGCGGAGCTTGGAACGTCGTGCCCCGACCATTTCCTGAGGACGAAGATCAAGCCATTGTACGTGGATTGGGACCCACGGCGAGAAGGCGTGGAGGAACTGAAGGAAAGACTGACCACGGGCTTGGAACAGTATCGCCGGGATTACGCGGCATATTACGAGCGTTGCAAGCGACTCGATTCGCCGCCCATGCGCGACGCCAACCCGACCGTGATCTTGGTCCCAGGCATCGGGATGATCACGTGGGGAAAGAACAAGAGCGAGTCGCGAACGGCGGCGGAGTTTTACACTTGCGCGATCGAGGTGATGCGGGGGGCCGAAGCCATCGACGAGTACATCGCCTTGGACCAGCAAGAGGCGTTCGATATCGAATATTGGCGACTGGAGGAGGCCAAGTTGCGGCGAATGCCGCCTGAGCGCGAGATGGCCCGCAAAGTGGCCGTTGTGATTGGCGCGGGCTCGGGGATCGGCCGCGCGACGGCCCGCCGTCTTGCGGCGGAGGGGGCGCACGTGGTGTGCGCGGATATCAACCTGGAGGGGGCCGAGGCGGCGGCGCGCGAATTGACGGACACATACGGAATGGGAGTTGGGCTGGCCGGGACGGGCATCTTGGCGTGCGGCCCCGCGATCGGATTGGAGGTCGACGTGACACGGCGCGAAAGCGTGCGCGCGCTGTTCAGGACAACGACGCTCGCTTACGGCGGGATCGACATCGTGATCGTGACGGCGGGCGTCTACGTGCCGCCTGAACAGGACGGTCGCATCCCCGACCGGAAATGGCGGCAGACGTTCGACGTGAACGTGATGGGGAGTTACCTCGTGGCCGACGAGGCCCGGCCCCTCTGGGAGGCGCAGGATTTGAGCGGGAGCCTGGTTCTGACCACAAGCGTGAACGGCGTCGTGGCCAAGAAAGGCAGCCTGGCGTATGACACGAGCAAGGCGGCGGCGAACCATCTGGTGCGGGAGCTGGCGATGGAACTGGCGCCGCGCGTGCGGGTCAACGCCGTGGCACCGGCCACGACGGTCGCCGGCTCGACGATGTTCCCTCGTGAGCGCGTCATCGCGTCGTTGAGCAAGTACCGGATCGAGTTTCCCGCCAGCGAAACCACGGAGGCGTTGCGCGAGAAGCTGGCGGCATATTACTCGCGGCGGACACTGACCAACTCGTCGATTCTGCCCGAGGACCAGGCCGAAGCCATCTGCTTCCTCGCGAGCGAGCGGGCGAGCAAGACCACAGGGCAAATCCTGGCCGTGGACGGGGGACTGCCCGACGCGTTTTTCCGCTGAGCGGTCCGAGTCAAGCCGGCGGTCCGGAACAAAGTTTTCGAGGAGATGATTCGTGGCGGGCAGGGCTTACCTGGCGATCGACTTGGGCGCGGAGTCGGGACGCGCGATCCTGGGCGTTCTAGATCGGGGCGAGCTATCGTTGCGCGAAATGCACCGCTTCGCGAACGGGCCGTTGCCGTTGCCGACGGGTTTGCACTGGAACCTGACGGGGCTGTGGCGCGAGGTGCTGGAGGGCGCGCGCCGGGCGGCGGAGTGGTCGCGCAAAGAGGGGATCGACCTCGTTTCGTTGGGCGTGGATGCGTGGGGCGTGGATTGGGGACTGGTCGGTCGGTCCGGCGAGTTGCTTGGGTTGCCGCATTGTTATCGGGACCAACGGTTCGCGAAGGCCTACGAGAAAACGCTCAACAAGCTGGGCGCGGAATCGATTTATGCCGCGACCGGCATCCAGTTGATGCCTATAAACACGCTCTTTCAACTCGTGGCGGCGCACGAAGCGGAGCCAAAGGTTTTGGCGCAGGCCCAATCATTGTTGTTCATGCCCGACTTGATCCATTATTTCCTCACGGGCAAAACGGTCGTGGAGGCGTCGATCGCCTCGACGAGTCAGATGATCGACCCCCGTTCGGGGCGGTGGGCAACCGAACTTCTGGAACGGCTGGGATTGCCAACCCATTTTTTGGGAGACATCGTGCCATCCGGGACGCCGATCGCAGAATTGCTCCCGCAAGTCGCCGCCGAAGTAGGCGTGGATCCAGGTTTGCGCGTGATCGCGCCGCCGGCGCACGACACCGCATCCGCGGTCGCGGCGGCGCCGGCCACGGGCGACGGGCACTGGTGTTATATATCAAGCGGAACGTGGTCGTTGATGGGCGCGGAACTGGAGCAGCCGTGTCTGAGCCACAAGGCGCGCGAGGCCCGGTTCACCAATGAACGAGGCGTCGGCGGAACGATTCGGTTCCTGAAGAACATCATCGGCCTATGGCTCTTGCAGGAATGCCGCAAGAGTTTCGAGAACCGGGGTCAGTCCCATGATTACGCCCAACTGACCGAGGCGGCCGCCGGAGCCGAACCGTTCAGGACGCTGCTGGACGTCAGGTACGAACCGTTGATGTCGCCGGGAGAGATGCCCGAGAAGATCGCGACGTTCGCGCGCGCCACGGGCCAGCCCGAGCCGGACAGCGCGGGGCGATTCGCGCGATGCTGCCTCGAGACCCTTGCGCTGGCCTACCGACAAACACTCGAGCAGCTCGAAGACGCGCTGGAGCGAAAATTTGAGGTGGTCCACATTCTAGGCGGTGGCACCCGCAACGCCCTCTTAAATCAGATGACAGCCGACGCCACGGGCCGGCGCGTGGTAGCGGGCCCAACCGAGGCGACCGCGATCGGAAACCTACTGGTGCAAGCGATGGGATCGGGCGACATCAAAGACCGTCATGAGATCCGGCGCGTCGTCGCCTCCTCCTTTGAACCGGTTACAACCTTGCCGCGAGACGCGGGGGCGTGGGATGAGGCGTACGCTCGGTTCCTTGAAATCCAGCAGCACCATCCCTCCGAAAGACTCCGTCCCCATTGATGCATAAGAACTGACGCTATCCAAGGATGACGGGGCTTCGCGCGCGCATCTTCGACGAGTGCCGCGACAACCCGTGGCAAACCCCCTGCCCACGCCCTGGCCGCGCGACAGAATGGGACATGCGCCCACGAATGTCCGAATGTCGGACCCACGAATGTTCATTTGCGCGTAGCCGCCGGTTTCTTGTAGATTGGGAGTTTGATGAGAGGCCCCGGCACGATCCACGATCCACCCCCCTCGAACCATGAGCGTTGAATACAAAGACTACTACGAGACCCTTGGCGTCCCCCGGACCGCCACCGGCGAGGAACTCAAGAAGGCCTACCGTAAGCTGGCGGCCAAATACCACCCCGACCGCAATGCGGGTGACAAGCGCATGGAGGAGAAGTTCAAGGATATCAACGAAGCCAATGAGGTTTTGAAGGACCCCGAGAAACGCAAGCGCTTTGACCTGCTGGGTAAGAATTGGAAGCAGGGCCAGTCATTCGAGCCCGGCGATTTCGCCGATATGTTTGGCGGCAGGGGCCCCGCCAGGGCCGGATCCTACCGGGTGCATACGACCACCACGGGGGGCGACGCCGGCTCTTTCAGCAATTTCTTCGAGACGCTGTTCGGGAGTCTGGGCACCGGCTTCATAAACCAGCAACAACCCGGCGGGGCCGGCGGCGGGGAGGATGGCCGGATCGATCCCTTCGCCCGCTTTGAGCGAGGCCATGCGCGCCGGGGCCGCGGCGGCGGGGCGGCCAAGGCGCGGACCGACGCGGTGGCCGAGTTGACGCTAGGCCTGGAGGAGGCGTTCCGCGGCTCGGTGCGCCGGATCAACTTTAGCCGCGCCGGTCTCAAGGGCGTTTCTTCGACCCAGAGCTACGATGTGAAGATCCCGCCCGGCATTCGCGACGGCCAGAAGGTCCGGCTCAAGGGCCAAGGGTCGACCGTGGGGTCCAAGACGGGCGACATCCTGATCTCGGTGCGGGTCTCCCCTCACCCTCGCTACAAGCTCGAAGCCAACGACCTGAGCGCCGAGCTGCCGCTGACCCCGTGGGAGGCGGCCCTGGGCGGCCCGGTCACCGTCCAGACGCTCGACGGGACGGTCGAGGTCAAGGTCCCCGTCGGCATCCAGCCCGGCAAACGCCTGCGCGTGCGAGGACGCGGCTGGCCGGACAAGACAGGCGCCAGGGGCGACCTCTACCTCCGCGTGTCCATCCACGTCCCGCAACATCTCTCGGCGCAGGAAAAAGACCTCTTTGAACGCATGTCCAAGGTCTCGCGGTTCAAACCCCGGGCGTAAACGCCGCACCCCATGGCGCGGTGGTACCATCAATGCTGTTTGAAGAGTTGTTCCAAGACGGCCAGCGGATGCCGGTGAGGCCGATTATTCCGCGTCTTCTTCGGGTTCGAGGACTTCAAGAATCGACCCGATCGCGATCTTGATGCCGCCGTAGCGAATCTTGTCGATGGCGAAATATTCGTTCTCGCCACGACGCACGTAAATGTTCCTGTCGGTCTCGCCCCCCTGACCGAGCGTGGCCAGCTCGGCGCCATCCCCATCCATGAACACCAACTCACGCTCGGGGGCCTCCAGCTTCATGGTCTGGACGAGCGTGGCGTCGTTGTCGAGCGAGGGGTCGAGCGGCCGGTCCCACTCCAGGCCGGTGACCGTATAAAGCATGGACATGACCTGGGCACCCTCGATCTGATAGGTCTTGTCGCTCTCGTCCTCCCCGACCTTGGCTTTGCCGATCCAGCCGCCCGTCTCGGTTCGGTCCAGCGTCAAGCTCTTGTCCTGGTCGATGATCCGAAGGGTCTTCACGGCGTCCGGCTCAAAGTCGAACAGCGTTTTATCGGTGATTTCGTCGCGCGTAAGGAAGAACTTCCCAGGGTCTTTCCAATCTAGACCCATAATCTCGTCGCTGCCCGACATCCGGGCGTAGACGTAATCCCCCTCATCGGCCTTCTTCCCCGTGATCAACGTCTCGGTCGTGGTCGCGTCTCTGTTGATCAGTGTCACCTCGAGGATGGGAGCATCCAGTCCCGTCAGCTCCACCTCGGGCTGCTCCTCAAAGAATTGCTTGATTTTGAGCAAGGTCAAGTCGGAGATCTTGCGAATGACGGCGGCCTGGTCGACTCGGGTCGGATCGCCGTCGGCGAGCCGCCATAGGTTGGCCGCGTCACGCTCGAGCGGCACCACCCCCTCGCCCATCTTAAAGGTCGCCCTGCCCACATCACTACTGGACACCGCGAAGATTTCCTTGGAACGTAGGTCGCTCACCTTGGGCTTCAGTTTGTTGTAATCCACCGTCGCCAGAGCGAAGGCGTGGTTGCTTCCCTCTTGCATCGCGTAACGCTTGCCGGGGTTGCCCGCGACGAAATCGCCGACCAGAAACGTCTGTTCGCTGGCCTCGTTCTCGCCGTCCGCCGCTACGTAAACCGTCCCCTTCCACGTGGGGTAATCCAGGCCGTACGGAGCCAGCTTGAGGGTGTCGGTGTCGATGAAATCCGAGCCTTTCACATTGTTCCAATCGCTGAGCAAGGTGCTGAATGCGGTGTTATCGCCCTTGCCGGCCTTGGGTTCGAGCAGTTGCCAATCACCGTCGCGCAGCTCGGCCCGGATGGTTTGGCCCTCCGAGTTCAGCGTGATCGTCGTGGCCTGGGTCAGGTTGGCCGGCAGCGTCCGCTTGTCGCGCAAGTCGTCGGGCGTCTTGGTCAACTGATTGTAGATGCTCAGCGGGAAGGTGAAAACCTGCTCGGCGTCGGCGACGCGCGCGTAGTAATTGGACCCGTCCGGCGTCTTGTCCCCCATTTCAAGGGCCACGACGTAGTTCTCGGCGGCGGCCTTGATCTCGACCTGAATCGCCGGTTCAGCCAGACCGAAGTCGCCCAGCTTGTCTGCCTCGACATCGAACGGGTCGGACTTTTGGGCCCGGTCCAGCGCGCCGAGAAAGCTGGTCATGGCCGTCGAGGCCGCGCGCGTCTGGATCGGCGAGGTGATCATCCACTGATCATCCTGCTTTTCCAGTTTGAGCGTCTTCTCCTCGGATTCCTCGAATGATTGAATGACGATCTCGCTAACGGCGTCGTCCTCGGGCAGCACCAGCCGGCTGTCGGCCGTCTTGCGCTCCTCGTTTTTCTTGATGCGCTTCTGATCGAGGACGTAATAGCCCACAACAGCGATGAAAATGAGGGCAATGATTAGGGTTTTCTTAGAGCTCATCGCATGAATCCATTTGTCGGGTTAGTCGGGTACATCGGGTCTCGGTAAAAAACGTAGACCGGCGAAAATTCTTTTTTCCGATACCCAAAACCCGATTCTCATCCTCTACGTCTCACCAAAGAGTAACTCACCCCGCCAAAGAAAAGCAGACCGGGGATCAGCAGGACCGACACGACAAAAATGATTCGCCGCAGCCCGTCCCCCAGAATGATCGGCGTGCCTTCGATGAGCCGTGGCGGCACCGAGATCATCTCTTCCTGCTCGGTCAGCCAGTTGACGGTGTTAAGCATCAATTCCACGCCGACCTGGTCCCTCGAGAGGAACCCGTCCTGAATCAATTCACTGGTGCCGAAGACCACCAACCGCGCCCCACCCCCATCGGTGGGCAGGTTGGGAACGCCGGGCGGCGGCGCGGGTTGGGACTTCTCCACGGCCACGCCCAGGACTTGCTCCTTCATCGCGCCCGGATCGGGCGAAGGAAGCTTGCCCCGCGCGGCCAGAACCTTGGTGACGTCCTCGGACCAGGCGTTAGGACTGGTCTGGAGCAGATCGGTGTGCTTCCACTGGCTGGAGCCGGCCGGGCCACCCGCCTCGCCCGCCACGGGACGACACATCGAAAGGACCATGCGCGCGCCGCGCCCCCCAAGCTCCGTGGTGATCGGATGCGTCTCATCGTAGCGCGCGACCATGGGTTTATCGGGCCCCAAGCCGATCTGAGCGCTGAACATGTCCAATACGATCTTTTCCTCGACCACGA
This sequence comes from Candidatus Sumerlaeia bacterium, assembly GCA_963580245.1. GTDB lineage: Bacteria > Sumerlaeota > Sumerlaeia > MVZB01 > MVZB01 > CAUZJO01. The sequence goes on from CAUZJO010000006.1 coordinate 24,111, forward strand.
TCCCGTACAGATCAAGCAATCCCTTCAGATTATCCAGCGAGGTCGCGAATTCTCCAAGAGCAACGTCCAGCAAGACCAATAACTTGCCATCAGCATTCAAGTACTTTTCGATCGCCGTAACCTCGACCGGCAGCAGATCGGTCTTGGGCCCGGCGATGGCCAGCATCGTGGCGTCATCGGGCACGAAGCCCGCGCTTATCAGATTCAGTTCTTCGGTTTCCATCCCGCGCTGGACCAGGAAATCGCGCAGCGCGCCGAGCGATGGAGGAACCTTGCGAGGGTCCTGGGAGGTCGGACGCTCGTAAGCCACCTCCCCGTGGCCCGACAGAAAGTAAAGCTTGATCTTCTCCTTGCGCGTCACCTCGACGATCGCATTGCTCAAGGTATTCTCGGCGCGCGTCGGCATGACGACGAAGCCCTGACCGAATTCGGCGACACTGAGCTTCTTGGTGCGGTCGCCCGACTTGATGATCACGTCGCCTGCGCGGATGGTGTCGCCGTAATTGCGCGCCAGCAGCGGCTCATTGGTCGGGTTGATGACCTTGAAATCCAACTGTTCGGTATGCGCCGAATAGAGATTGATCAATTCGCGAAATGGATCGGGAGTGGGCGCGAAGAAAACGACCTCCACCTCTTCATCAAGGTTGCGCAGGTACTTCCTGCTTTGCTCCGATAGGCTGTACACCTTTTGCTCGGTCAGGTCGATCTTCGGCGTGTATTGCTGGGCGAACAGGTAGGCCACGATGCAAATGCCGAAAACCAGAATCGAATAGACGAAGACGTGCAGGTAGTACTTGAGGTTGGCCACCTCGGCTTTGGCGAACAGGGTCAGGAACAACAACAGGCCGACGCCGATGACCGTGTACGAGACGGTATCGAAGCTCACCTTAAAGACCGCATAGCCGAATCCCGCAACCAGGCACAGCAGGCCGACGACCGGCAATAGGCGAAAGAAGAACTTCAGTTGCGTTTCGACTCGTTGATGGTTCGCCATGGCCTATATCCTCCAGCGCCGCGCGTCGAGCGTTTTGCTGGCGATGAACAGAAAGAGGAACGCGGCCAGGAAGTAGAAGGCGAAGTCCTTGAGCAGCAGCACGCCGCGCACGAAATTCTCGGTGTGCTGGGAGGCGGTGAATTCGGACAGGATCTCGCGCAGCTGCGGGTAGCTCTCCATCTGAAAGGCACCGAGCACGTTCCACAGGATCAGGCCGATCAGCGTAATGACGGCCGCCGTGATCTGGTTGTCGGTGAACGAGGAAGCCATCAGCCCGAAGGCACCGTAGGCCGCGAAGATGAGCAGCAGCCCGATCCAGCACGAAATGACAATGGGCCATTCGGGGGCCGAGCCGCTGGACCGGCCCGCCCACCACACGATCAGCGGGAAAACCCCGCTCAGGACGACCGTCACAAGCCCCACGGTGACCAACGCCAGGTATTTGCCCATCAGGATCGCCCAATCGCCGATGGGGCAAGTCACGAGCAACTCGAAGGTCCCGCGGTTTTTCTCCTCGGCCACCAGCCGCATCGAGAACAGCGGGATTGTGAACAAGATCAGCGAGATCATCACCTGGAAAATCTGGCGGATGATGACATCGGTGGCGTTGGGGGCCTGTTGCGCCTGGCCGAACATGCTCGGCTGGCCCGCTCGCAAGGACATCTGGCTGAAGAGTCCCATCAGGTCTTGAAAGATCATGCCGATGATCAGGAAGAACAGCGCCAGGACCACGTAGGTGCTGGTGGAGTAGAAATAAGCTCTCACCTCGCGCTTATAGATGGGCATGAACGACAAAAAAGCCATGAACTAAGCGGCCTCCCTCTGACCCGAGATGACGCGCAGGAAAATGTCCTCCAGCGACAGGCCCGAAGACTGCAACTCGAGCAGGTCGTGGCCAGCCCCGACGATGGCCTTGGCCAACTCGGCCCGCGGGTTCTTCCCCGGCTCCGTTTCGATGCGATAAACTCCCGAGTCGCTTCCCAGGTCACGGTCCTGCTTGACCGAGGATACCCCCGCCACCCGGCCGATGATCTCCTGGACCTGGGCGGGCGGTCCCTCGACGGTGGCCATGACCACACTGACTCCACCCATGCGCGAAACAAGGTGCTCGGGCGTCCCCTCGGCCTCGATCCGGCCGCGATTGATGATGATCACCTTCTGGCAGATCATCGAGACCTCGGGCAGGATGTGCGTGGACAGAATCACCGTGCGCCGCCCCCGCATCTGCTTGATGACCTCGCGGATTTCGTGAATCTGGGCGGGGTCCAGCCCCACCGTGGGCTCATCGAGGACCAGCACGCGCGGGTTGCCGAGCAGCGCCTGCGCCAGAACCACCCGCTGGCGGAAACCCTTGGACAGGTTGCCCACAATCCGGCGAGTCACCTCTTGGAGGCCGCACTCCTGGATGACCTCGTCGATGAATGCCTTGCGCCGGCTGCGCGGGTAACGCTTGATCTCGGCCATGAATTTCAGATAGGCCAGGACGTTCATGTCATGATAAATAGGGGCGTTTTCGGGTAGGTAGCCGATGATGGCCCGGACGTCGGTCGAATTGGCGGCCGTGTCGTGGCCCCCCACGCGAACGTGACCGGCGGTGGCCGGCGTATAACAAGTGATGACCCGCATCGTGGTGCTCTTGCCCGCGCCGTTGGGTCCGAGGAAGCCCAGAATCTCGCCCTCGGCCACCTGAAACGTGATGTTGTCCACGGCCGTGGTGATGCCGTAGACCTTGGTTAGGTTTTCGACCTCGATCATGGCCCGCGCCGGGGGCTGCTCGGCTGGGGTCGCTTCAGGTGCTGCTGCCATCCGGCCAATCCTCCGTCCAAATTCCACCGCGAATCGATCCGCCGTTCAGCCTACCCGCGGCACCCACCGTGAAGGGCTGAAGGATCGTTCCCGATCATCCCCAGTCATGGGGGTAGAATCGATCTGATTAGATTACGTACTGAGCCACGATGTCAAGAGGTATCCGCCGAATTTTTTTAGAGCCTCGGATCAAAGCAAAACAATGCACGCCTGACAGATACAAACCGAACAGGGCCGTCCCACGCTGCTTGCAAAGCTCGTGCCATACTGCGAACTCCCTGGGCACGAACTGGATATTGCCCCTCCGTTGCGGCGATTGAATTTTTGAAGGAAGCGGGATACGATCGGCCCGATTGCCTTCAAATCCACGACCGCGAAACGTCGCGCGTCAGTTTGTCCCACCGATGGTGCAATATTGCGCAGCCCAGCCCACCGAGTTCCGTCCCCATGACCGTACAGGAATGAGGCATGGCACCCCTCTCGCCGGGAACTGAGGGGGGCTGGAGGAGGCCGAAAAAAATAAAAAAAAAAGTGGGGAAAGCTATTGACACGGGTGGGGAATTGTGTAGAATTGGTTATCCTCGTAGGAACCAAAGGGGGAAACGGGGAGGAAACAGGAGAGGAAGGGGGGACACCGGTCGCGCAAAATGGGAGTGGGGGCTGACTCGTCAGCCACGGCCCCTTAGCGGCGGCAGCCTCGCATGACCATCGAGCGAACCTTTCTCGGCAATGAAAGCATGACGATCGACGCGAAGGGCCGCGTGGCCTTTCCGGCGCGATTCCTGGCTGTGCTGCGCGAGATTTGCCCGGACCAAGCTGATGCGGTGGGGCTGGTGGTTTCGCCCGACCGGTCAATCAAGATCATGCCGCTGCCCGCGTTCGAAAAATCCCTGGAGACTTGGCGCAACCTCGACTATCAGGTCCCCGCTGAACGGATGGTGCTTAATATGTCCACGTCGCTCGCGGATGTCGCCCAACTCGACACGCAGAACCGGATCAAGCTCAATCAGGAGATGATGGGGATCTGCTCAATTGACCGGCAGGTCGTTTTCACCGGGAATCTGCAATACATGCAACTTTATGACACCAATGTCTGGCGCGAGAGCATCCAGGAGAATTTGAAGAATTTAAGCGACGCGACCGGCGAGGTTGCCCGGCGCAAGGATCAGTCGCAACGGCCCGTCCAGTATGTGATCAACGCGACGCCGTCGCCAGAGACGGTGTGATATTTTACCATGAGTGAGCCGGTCTACCATGAACCGGTGCTCACGAAGGAGGTGCTCGACACGCTCATCCCCGTCCCCGGTCAGTACGTCATCGACGCGACCACGGGGCAGGGAGGACATAGCTTGCCCATTCTGATACGGATGGGATTTAAGGGGCTTCTGGTAGGGATTGATCGGGATGCACTCATGCTCGAAGCGGCTCGACAGCGGTTCGAGTCCGCTCACGTCCCCCAAGGCTGTTACCGTTTGGTGACGGCCAATTATACCAACCTGGCTAACGCCATTCCCCCTACACTGCCCGATGCCCACGTTACCGCACCCGATGGTCTGCTGTTTGACCTGGGCCCCTCAAATGCCCAACTACTCGATCCCGCCCGGGGGCTGAGCTGGACCAGCGACTCCTCGCTGGACATGCGGCTCAGTCCCCAGGAGGGTGGGCCAACCGCCGCGGACCTGGTCAATACGCTGAGCGCGGAGGAGTTGACCGCACTGTTCCGCGATTTGGCCGACGAACGGTGGGCCAAACGGATCGCGGGTCGGATCGTCGGCGAACGGGCCGGTCAAGCGATCCGCACCGGACGGCAACTGGGCGAACTGGTCAGCCGGGCGATTCCCCGGCGAAACTGGCCGCCCAAGACCCATCCCGCCACGCGAGTGTTTTTGGCCCTGCGGATCAGGGTGAATGAGGAGGACCGAGCACTGGAGAAGGTCTTGCCGATCGCGTTCGAGATGCTCAAGCCGGGCGGTCGCATGGTGGTCATAAGTTTTCACTCGGGTGAACACCGGCGCGTGCGACGCTTCATGCGGGAGATGGCCAAGCCGCCCCAGCCGCCATGGCCCCAACCGCAGAGTGAAGCCAAGGCGCCGGGCCGGTTGTTGACCCGCAAGCCGATCGCGCCGGGTCCCGAAGAGATCCAGCGCAACCCACGCAGCCGCTCCGCGCGACTGTGGGCACTCGAAAAACTCGAAGGGGAGCAAGACCAATGAAACGCCCTAATCGCACACGCAGCCGACGGCGTCATCTTAAACCCCTTCCGTTGCGTACGGCGATTCGAATCGTGTTGGGGCTAGGCGTCCTATTGATTCTGGGGTTGGCGCAGCTCCACGTACGGTTCAGCCTAAACACGGTCCAGCGCGAGACCCGACGCCTGCAAGCGCTCCAGCGCACGTTATCGAGCGAGGTCAACGCCCTGCGAGGCGAAACCGAATCGCTCAAACACCCCGAAGTATTGTTCGAGTATGGGCGCCGGGAATTGGGAATGGTTCGCTACGGCCCCGAACCCGAAACGCTGACCGTGCCCAGAGATGTTCGCAGACGTTATGACGTGGCGCGGTCGATCATCCATCCGCGCCGGGTCGAGGAGGAGCGCGGCGGTCTCAGGCGGGCCGGCCAATGGTTGCAAGCGGTCGGTAACCGGATCGGCTTGGCGCCCGAGGCCGCGGCCGGCGAGACACACTGAAGCGGAACAACGGGAGGTCCGGACCTCAAGCATTCTCAGATTTGTCGTGCTTATACCAAAACAGGGAGGGGAGCCCCTACAGAAACCAACACATATTTTGGCCGGTTCGCCGCGAGCGAGACCGGTCAAATCCCTAGGCCATTTTCGACCTCGCGCGGTTCTTCGACTTTTCCGTTTTTCAGCCTGTAAACCGCGACCGTTGCTCCGTTGATGTTGATCCGTGAGGGTTCCGGCCCAGGCGCCCACGCACCCGCGACTGTTGTCCCGTTGATATACCGTTCCCGTTACCGCAGTCCGTTGTCGTGTTCAGTTGTCGAGGCGCCCCGGGAAAGCGGCATGGACCGCCGCCTCCCGATACCGTTGAAGTCGTGCCGCAAGGATGGGTCGTTAGGGCTGAAGGAGCCAGGCATCCCAGGCGCCAAGGCGCCATAGGGGAAGGGGGACACGTCGCGTTGCTTTTGTGGCGGCTACGCGACGCATCCCCCGCCTGGTGCGTCTAGTCATCAGCAAAATCTATTCCGAATGTATCGGCAACGGGTGTCCATTGTCAAATAAAATCTGCTAAAGGGAAGCTGGGGCCCATTCCATGCCCGAGGGGAGTGAGCGAGCATCTCATCCGTGAACGCTGACCCGTCGGAAGACTTATCGCAAGATGCTGATCAAATCTTATCGATTTCGCATTTCGATACTGGGCATCCTGTCGCTGGCGGCGTTTGCGGCTGTCGTGGCCAGACTATATCACCTTCAGGTGATCCGTCATGAAGCCTACGTCGAGCTCGCTCGTAAGCAGCAACATAAGAAAGTGGTGCTGTCGCCGCGACGCGGGGAGATTCGCGACCGCAACGGCGCCACCCTGGCCAACTCGTCCATCACCGATTCGATCGTCTTTGATTCGCGAAAGCTGAAAGAGAAAGCATCCAGAGAACTGGTGGCCGACCTCGCGCACGCTTTGGGCAAGCCCGTCGAATACGTGCAAAGCCGTTATTTCGATCGCAAGGGTCGCCATTTCGTCTATCGCAAGGCGCCCGAAGAGGTCTGTCAGGCCATCTCGGTGATCGAGGACCGCCATGAACTGCCCGAGAACACCGTCGTCTTCGAGAAACACAGCAAACGCTATTATCCCAATGGCCCCCTCGCCAGCCATGTCCTCGGATTTACCCGCATCGACGATACCGGCGACAACATCGGGCAGTCGGGAATCGAACTGCGGCATGATTCCTACCTGAAAGGCTCCTACGCCGAGCAACGGATGATGGTCAATTCGCGGCGCAAGGACTTGGCCCCGCTGGACGAAGACTTGATTGAAATGACCCATGGCCACGAAGTGACGCTCACCATCGATTCACAGATTCAGATGTTCACCGAAAGGGCCCTGCGCCGCCGAGTGGGCGAACTTCAAGCCAAAAGCGGCGTGGCGATCGTGATGGACGTCCAGACCGGGGCCATCCTGGCCCTGGCCAACAGCCCCGACTTCAACCCCAACCAGTTCTCTCGGGCCGACCCTTCGCAACGCCTTAACCGGGCGCTGACCGACCCGCTGGAAATAGGGTCGGTGATGAAAATCATCACGACCACCCTGCTCTTGGACAACAACCTGCTTGCCCCGGACGAGTTGGTCGACTGCAACAATGGCTGGACCCGGATTCACGGCCGGACGGTTAAGGACGATCATCAAATCGGCAAGTTCGTACCGTTTCCCATCGCGTTCGCCCAATCGAGTAACGTGGCGATGGCCCTGCTCAGCGAACGACTCGAACCGACCCTCTACTATAAGGGCCTGCGCCGATTCGGGCTGGGGCGTCCGACGGGCTTGGACCTGGCGGGCGAGGGGAACGGCATCTTGCGGCCGGTCGAGAGGTGGACGGCCATGTCGCGCGCTTCGCTCGCCATCGGCTACGAGGTCGCGCTGACGCCGATCCAGGTTGTCTCGGCCTTGTCGGCCATTGGGAACAAGGGTTGGCGCATGCGACCTCACCTGCTGCGCGAGATCCGCACCCACCAGGGACATAAGGTCAAGGAGTTTGAACCCGAGAGGATCGACCGGGTGGCCAGCGCCGAGGTCTGCCGCCACGTGCTGGGTTTCATGGAAAAGGTGGTTCAGGAGGGAACGGGGACCAATGCCCAAGTCCCCGGTTATCGGATCGGGGGCAAGACCGGCACGACCCTCAAACACGTTCGGGTCGCCGGCCGGAAACGCTACATCGCCTCGTTCGCCGGGCTGGCGCCGATCGACGATCCGCGCTTGGCGATCTTCGTGACCGTCGATGAACCCAAGGGCGAAAAGTACGGCGGAAGCGTTTCGGCCCCCGTCTTCCGCGAGGTCGCCTCCCAAGCGCTTCACATCTTCGGCGTCAAGCCCAGCGATCCGGCCGCATACGAGAGATATCGCCACGGGCGCGAAACGCCGCCGCTGGTCGCCTCGGCCCAGTGGCAAGCCTTCACTGGCGGCGGGCTCCCCGGCGACCAGGGAATCGCGGAGGAAGACCAGGGACATCCGGAGCCATTCGATCGCCCCTCGGACCCCAATGGCGTCTCCTACGCCACGACGCGCGCCAACGCCGGACCGGCCCTGCCCCTGCTCTTGGAGCCCGATGACGCCTATTCACCTGAAGACGCGGGAACCCGACCGATGCCCGATTGCCGGGGGTTGACGATGATCGAGGCATGGGACAAGCTGGCCCGCGCGGGCATTGAGGCCAAAATGCTCGGTTCGGGGGTGGCGGTTCGTCAAGAGCCGAGCGCCGGCGCGCTGATCGCCGCGGACAGGGCTGCCACGGTGATCTTCGCCCATCCATCCGAAGCCCCGAAAGTTGTTGGCTCGCGGCCGATTGGACCGGCAGAATAACCCCGTCCGGCGCCAAGCCGAGTTCCAAAGATCCTGATCCAAGCCGTTGATGGAATGGAACTGCTCTCACTTCTGAATGAACTGAACATCCCCTATCGCGGTCAATGCGCGCCCGGCCTCTCGATTGATTCGGTCACCGACGATTCACGCCGCTGCGGGCCCGGCACCTTATTTGTTGCCATCTCCGGCGCGCAAGCGGACGGCCACCAGTTCTTGGACGACGCGAAGAGCCGGGGCACTCGTGTCGCGTTGGTCAGCCGGGCCAATCTACTCGGCAACCGAGGGCTGACACTGCTCAAGGTGGAACAACCGCGCCGGGCCTTGGCCTTGATTGCGCAACGCCTGGCCGGCGACCCCTCGCGCGCGATGACGACCGTGGGCGTGACCGGAACCAACGGCAAAACGACCGTCGCGTACTTGATGGATTCGATATTCCGGGCCGCGGGCCTGAAGACGGGGGTGTTGGGGACGGTCAGTTACCGCTGGGGCGACCACGTCGAATGCCAACCCGCCCCCCAGACCACGCCCTCCCCGACTGACCTGGCCGATCTGCTGGGACGGATGAAGGCCGATGGCGTGCAGGCCGTCGTGATGGAGGTGAGCTCGCACGCCCTGGACCAGCATCGGGTAGACGGGATCGCGTTTGGTGCCGGCGGATTCACGAACTTGACTCAGGACCATCTGGACTATCACGCTTCGATGGAAGAGTACCAACAGACCAAGGAACGGCTCTTCACCGAGGTGCTGCCCGAGAACCCGGATGCCGTTTCCGTCATCAGTCTCGACGATTCCGCCGGCCGCCGCTTTGCCGATACTGCCCGCACGGGGTCGGTCCTGGGGTGCAGTTTCTTCCGCTCGGAGGCGGACTTGCGCATCGATTCAATCCTGTTCACGCCGCGGCGGATGGTACTCCGATGCCGCTTCCGGGGAGGGGAACTTGTCCTCGAGACACCGCTCCTGGGCTTGCATAACGCGCAAAACTGCCTGGTGGCGGCCGGCTTGGGATTGGCGGCCGGGATGCCTCGTGAAGCCGTCGAGCGGGGGATCGCAACGATGCCGGGAGTGCCTGGGCGCTTCGAGTTTGTCGAGGCGGGCCAGCCGTTCCCCATAATCGTCGACTACGCCCACACGCCCGATTCGTTGCTCAAGGTCCTGTTCAACGCGAAGCAATTCGTGCGGCGCCGGCTGATCGCGGTCATCGGCGCGGGCGGCGACCGCGACCCCGGCAAGCGACGGCCCATGGGGCAGGCCGCCGCCCGACTGGCCGACCAGATCATCATCACCAACGATAACCCGCGAACCGAACAGCCCCAGGCCATCGCCGACGCCGTCGCCCGGGGAGTCAAAGAGGCCGCCAACGGCGCGGTCGATTGGCGCATCGAGCTAGACCGAGCCAAGGCCATCGGGCAGGCGATCACGATGGCCGAGCAAGGCGACGTGGTGGTCATCACCGGCAAGGGGCATGAGGATTACCAGATCTTCGGCACGGAAAAGGTCCACTTTGACGACCGCGAGGTGGCCCGCGCAACCGTCGCGGAGGCATCTCTATCTCACGATGGATAAAGCGAACATGAGCGCACTTCATCCATTGCCCTCCCTCGCCGAGATGACGCTCGGCGAGATCGCCCAGATCGTTCAGGGCGAGCCGGCCCAGGGCGGACACGCCGAGCGGCGCTTCGGACCAATTTGCACGGACTCGCGGCAACTGAACGCTGGGGAGTTCTTCTTGGCGTTGCGCGGCGAACAATTCGACGGCCACCAGTTTTGCCGAGCGGCGCTTGAGAGAGGGGCGGCCGGGATCATTGTCGACGCTGCCTTCGAAGCCGATGCGGACCTGGCCGCCGTTCCCATCATGCGGGTGAAAGATACGCTGCGAGCTTATGGCGACCTGGCGGCCGAGCGGCGGCGGCGTTGGGGCGGGCGGGTGCTGGCCATCTCGGGCAGCGCGGGCAAGACAACGACCCGGCGACTGGCGGCCGCGGCCCTCTCGCGCCATGTGAAGACGCTCGAGCCGATCATGAATTACAACAACCTGATCGGCGTGCCGCACACGCTAATGCGATTGGAAGCCGGGCATGAAGCGGCCGTCTTGGAGCTGGGCATGAACCTGCCGGAGGAACTCGAACGCTTGACGGCGATCGCCGCCCCATCGGTCGCGCTGCTGACCCAAATCGGTCTGGCCCACGTCGGGATGTTCGACTCGCTCGACGCCCTGGTCGAGGCCAAGTTTGACCTCTTCCGCGGCTGCGCCCCCGGGACGCCGCTGGTGGTCAACGCGGCCTGTCCGAGAACGACGATGCGGATCAGCGACATCGGCGATGAATATCCCGTCACGGGGTTCCTGGGCGACGGGGAACCCCGATGGGAACCCCCCGGCTTGGCGCGCGCGGAGAATGTTACACTGCTTGAGCCCTTCGGCTATCGGTTTGATCTGATCTGGCCCGAAGGCCGGCTCGGCGGGTTAAGCATGCGCTATTTCGGCCGCCATCATCTCGAAAACGTGGCCGCCGCGGCCGCCCTGCTGCTCGCGGCAGGCTACGATCCGGCATGGCTGGCCGAAGCGCTCGATGGGTTCAAAACCGAACCGTATCGTGGCGAGATCATCCAGGCGGGCCCGATGCGCTTCATTTTGGATTGCTACAACGCCGCTCCCCAGTCAATGTTGGGCGCCTTGCGCTCAATGGACGAACTCCCCGCGCCCCGGCGGCGCGTGGTCGTGTTCGGAGACATGGGCGAACTGGGCCAACAGACGGTCGTCGCCCATGATATGCTGCTCGGCCCCCTGCGCAAGCTGGACGAGTCGGTCTTTTTCGGGCTGGGCGAGCACTTTTCGCGTTTGGCCGACACGCTCGCGAGCGAAGGTCGCCGGGCATACGGCTTTCTCGAACACGGCGAACTGATCCAAGCCCTGCGCACGGAGCTTGAGGCCGACGACGTGGTGTTGTTTAAGGGGTCGCACGCGATGGGGCTGGAGCATGTGGCCCATGCCCTGGCACCCGAGGCCGGCATCATACCCGAAGCCGATCAATCATCTCCCTGAACCATTGGGACCGTCATGCTGCTGTGGATACTGGACTGGCTCGAAACGTGGGGAAGGGTCGAAGGGATCGAGCCGGACTTGGGCCCGGCGCGCGTCTTGCGCTACATCACCGTGCGCACCACCTTGGGGCTGATGCTGGCGTTTGTGATCTCGATGGTGATCGGGCCGGCGGTCATCCGGCGGCTGGTTGCCCTGGGCGCGGGCCAGGTGATCCGCACGACGACCAGCACCGGGGCCATCAACCTCTCCGACATGCACGGCGCCAAGTCCGGCACCCCCACCATGGGCGGGCTGATCATCCTGTTTTCGCTCGTGTTGCCCGTCCTGCTGCTGTGCCGGCTCGATAACATCTACGTCATCCTGCTGCTCACGATGACCTTCGGCTACGGGGCGCTGGGGTTTTGGGACGACTATCTCAAGGTGGTCGAGCACCATCACAAGGGCGTCCCCGGGCACCGCAAGCTGCTGATCCAGGGGGCGCTGGCTTTGCTGCTGGCCTTTACCTTGATGGCCGGCCGCTGGAAAGTTCATTACGCCCCGACCGGCGACGTCGGCTACCCTTACCTGACGCTCCCCTTTCTCAAGGACCTCTACTTCGATCTCGGCTGGTGGTTCGTTCCGTTCGTGGTGCTCGTGCTGCTCGCGACGTCCAATGCCGTCAACCTGACCGATGGGCTGGACGGCCTGGCCATCGGCGTCTCGATTGCGAACGTGGCGGCCTTTCTGGTGATCGCCTACCTGGTGACGCGATCCGATTTCTCGGAGTATCTCTACGTCCCGTACATCGCCGGCGGGGGCGAGATCGTGGTCTTTCTGGGGGTGCTGTTGGGGGCGTCGCTCGGGTTCCTGTGGTTCAACGCCCCGCCGGCCCAGGTCTTCATGGGCGACACCGGCTCGATGATGCTCGGCGGCGTGATCGGCTCGACGGCCATCTTTCTTAAACAGGAACTACTGCTGGTCGTGATCGGCGGGGTCTTCGTCATCGAGGCGTTGTCGGTGATCCTGCAAGTCGGCTGTTTCAAACTGACCGGCACCCGCCTGCTGCGCATGTCGCCCCTGCACCACCACTTCGAGAAAAAAGGCATCGCCGAAAGCAAAATCATCATCCGCTTCTGGCTGATCTCGTGGCTGCTGGCGATTGTGGGGTTGGGGTTGTTGAAATTGCGGTAGCGCCCAACGTTCGGGGGGTCCCCGCTTGAAGCATTCAATTACGAAGGCCGAGCCGGACAAGACAGGCAATCAACAAACCTCTCCGAAGTTACGCCGCACCCTTCACATGCATCATGGCCCGGACCTCGCTCGTCCGGCCGTGCGGCGGGCGTCGGCGGCTTGGCCGCGGTGCATCATGCGGTGCAGGGCCGTCATCAGGAACGTCTGGCGGTAGGTCGGGAATATTTCTCATAGTCGGGAAGGACGTTCTTGCTCGGCGTGTCCAAGTCCTCTTCGCTCATCGAATCGAGGAGAGCCAACGTTTCCTCGTGCGCTTGTTGGAACTTGGCCGTCAGCTCGGCGAAGGACGGGTAGTTGGCGGCGTCGGCGGTCGGTTCGGTTCCGATGCCCAACATCCAATCGCGAACCAACTGGCCCTCCGAATAGGCCAGATGACCCACGATCCACAGCGGATGGCATCCGCCGTTGGGCGTCGGGAAGGTCAACGGGGCGTCCTTCATGTCCTCGATCAATTGAACGACCATGCCGTGGCACGTCTCCAGGGTGGTCTTTAGCATTTCCTTGGACTGCAGCGAGTTACTCCTTTTGGCGCGATTCTGTTTGATTGCGTCTGGAACAAATCATCGCCTCGTTCTCTCGGGTCGAGGCTGCCGCGCTCTCAGCGCCGCCGCAGCCTATTCTTGGACGACGCCGAATTATTCCGCATCCAGACGCGTATAGGCGATCTCCGTTACCATTTGCGGTTCGCCCTCCTCGTACTTGGTCCAGTGTTGGGTCATCTTGTCTTCGCCCTTGAACTTGATCGTCAAGGCGTGCATGTGCTCCTCGGCGGCCACGTCGATGTCGGCGTCCTCGGCGAGATCGAACTCGATCTCGTGTTCCTCCAGCTCCTTGAGTTCCAGCTTGGGCTGGTTGTGCAACATGCAGTAATGCGTCACGGTCAGGTCGCGCTCCGAGTTATCGTGATAGATCGTCACCATCTCATGGGGCGACCTCTCGAAGATGGTCTCCACAATAGCGCTGCCGCCCGAGGTGAGCTTGTAACTAGCATCGATCTTCATCGGCCCCTCGCCCATGTCCATCGTGCCTTCCCACGAACCGACCAGCGACTTCATCCGCTCGAACGCCTCGGATCCGACGTGCGGGTCGATCGATGAGGGGTGATGCGACGGGGCGGCAATCAAGGGTCCGGGCTCTTTCCTATCACTAACGAACCGGCGGCGACCGTGAACAATCCCAAACCGTCCGCGATGACCAAACGGTCAAGGATGACGATCCGGGCGATTCGTCGGCTTAACCCGAATGATAACCCAATCTGGATTTGAAATGCCAGGCATCAGATCGGCCGCGCGCAAGGGCCCGAGCGTCTCGGGTTTGATCCATGAGAGCGACTCGAGAAACGTGGGCCAAGTTGAAGGATGAAACCAAGCGCCGGCTTAGCGGAAATTATCCGGCTCCAGGCCGTATTCGCGAATTTTCTTGTAGAGGTAGGGGCGGCCGACTCGGCTGTAGCACGAGGCCAGCGTCATGTTGCCTTGGGTGCGCGTCAGCAGGCCCTTGAAATACTCGGTCTCGAACATGCGTTTGGCCTCCTTGAGCGGCACGTCGTAGTGTTCGTCGGCGCGCAGTTCGGGCGGGGGTTGACCGGCGTCGCGGATCGCTTAGGGCAGGTCGTCGACCTCGATTTGGTTACCCTGAGCCGATTGGGCCAAGGAGCCCATCAGGTCGCGCAGCTCGTCCACGTTGTCCGGCCAATCGTATTGAAACAAATGCAGCCACGCCCGGCTGGACAACGATAGACCGGGACCGGACGAACCCTCGCCGTCCTGGGAGCCGTTCTCGTCCAGAAAGTGCTGGGCCAGCATTGGGATGTCCTCGCGGCACTCGCGCAGGGACGGGACGCGCGCCTGGAGGATGTTGATCCGATAGAAAAGTTCGCGCATGAACCCACCGTCCTCGACCTGCTGTTTGAGTTCGGGGTGCGTGGTGGCCATCAGGCGCGAGAGCGGCTGGGGACAGTTGGCCGTCTCTCCCTGATAGAAGGGCCGGCGCATGAAATCGAGCAGGCGTCGCTGGGCGACCTGGCGCAGGCATTCGACGCGGTGCAGGACGACCGTCCCGTTGCTCGCCTTGGCGAAGGCCGAATGCGTCGGGCAAGGGCCGGTGGCGAATTCCCCATCGCCCAGAGGCCCGAAGGGGAACGCCCCCTCCTCGTCTTGCTCTCCGTTGACGCAATCGACAATAATCAACGGATGGGCGTTGCGCGTGCTCTTGCGGTGGATCGATCGGGCCACTTCGACGCGTTCGGTGCCCGGCTCGCCGATGGCGAGGACGGGGGCGTCGGTGCGCGCGAGCTGATCGATCAGGTATGTCGCACGCGGCCCCTTCGGCAAGCGAACAGGCCTCGTTTAGACTATTGGCGATTCGTGTTTTGAACCCGGCGGGTTCGAGCTCGCCGGTCAGGTTTCTTGAAAAAGCGTCGTCATCATCCACAACAATTGCATCAACAACATGACTCCACATAGCAACCCTCAGAAGCGTTCCTAATCAAGTTACACCCGTCCCTGTCATATCTGGGGCGGGCAGAAGTCTGATTCCCTTTCAGCCGTCTCGCGAGTCACCGCGACAGTCCGGTCACTATTCCATCCCGCGAAACCCCGCGTCCTTGCGGATTTCCTGATGAGAATCGTCTCCAGGGTGTGTCAAAGATCCACGGCGCTTGGGGGGACTGGGGACCTCGTGGCCGACCCGCCTGACCCAAGCGTCAAATAGCCTCCTTCTCGGCTTTTTTCTTAACGGCAGAGGGCCACTGTAACTCAAGCCGGCCGGTAATTTGTTTTTTTTGTTTCGGGGATCCGGAGTTCCCATTCGTGCTCGTGCTCGTAATCGTCTTCGCGTCTCAACTCGATTGCCGGGGCGGGAAAAGACCGATTACGATTACGAGCACGAGCACGAGGGGGAACGTCAGACGACTTGGTTTCGGCCCGCCCGAAACACCCCGGTTGATGCCAGTCCGGTCGGCGTCCTATACTGTCGGTTGTTGATGCGCGCCGTCTCATCGCTCGCCCCTCTGTCGGGCTATCAAGCCACAAGCGGGTAATAAACCAGCCGCCGCGCGCGTTAAATTGAGTGGCGTGGATGTCTTGGAAGCAGTGGGGATGGTTGTGTGTCTTTCCAGATAGAGGGAGTCAATCGTATGGGCCTGGCGCGACGATGGTGTGTTTTGGGGTTGTGGCCCGTCGGCTGGCTCATCGCAACGGCATCGGCGCATCAATTCCACGTCGATGACAATCGCCAAGAGCGCCCCGACGCCACTTTTGCCAACGTTCAGGAGGCCATCGAGGCGGCGGAGCCGGGGGACGAAATCATCGTCCATCCGGGAACCTATTACGGGACACTGCGTTTCGCCGGAAAGAACGTGCGCGTGCGGTCGGCCGACCCCTCCGACGCCGACGTGGTCCGCGCCACCGTGCTGGACGCGCAAATCTTTGATTCGGTCATCGTGTTCGACGGGACCGAAGGGACGACCTGCACGCTGGTGGGATTCACGATCACCAACGGACAAGCCGAAAACGGCGGGGGAATCCGGACCGAGGGACGGGGGCCCACCCTGGCCACGATCCGGGGCAACATCATCCGGAAAAACACGGCCCTGATGCGCGGCGGCGGCATTTATTTTTGCGGGGGCTTGATCGAGAACAATACGATTGAAGACAACATCACCCTGTTTGGGGGCGGCGTCTATCAATGCACGGGGCCGGTGCGCGCCAACCTGATCCGGCGCAACCAGGCCTTCGAGGGCGGGGGGTTGTCACAGTGCCGCGGCCCGATCGAGGACAACGTAATCCAAGCGAACGACGCGAGGACCGTGGGGGGCGGGCTGGATACGTGCCTGGGACCGGTCAGGCGAAACCACATCGTCGAAAACGTGGCCGGGGAGAGCGGCGGCGGCCTGTATCGGTGTTTGGGCGCGATCGAAAACAATGTGATCGAACGCAACACCGCCCTCGAGGGCGCCGCGCTCTTCAATTGCAGCGGGCCGATCCAAGACAACACGATCGCCAACCATAAAGCGGTCGAGGGCGGCGCGCTGTTCTCATGCAATGGACTGATCGCCCGTAATACGATCCGGGGCAATTCGGCCGCGGGAAACGGGGGGGCGTTGAACGATTGCAGCGGCGCGATCGAGCATAACCTGATCGAGGAGAATTCGGCGGTGGGCGACGGGGGCGGTTTGTATGCGTGCGACGGCGAAATCTCGTACAACATCATCCGGGACAATCGGGCCCGCAACGGCGGGGGCGTCGCGATGTCCGTGGCCGATTTTACCGGCAACCGGATCGAATTCAACTCCGCCGAAACATTCGGCGGCGGCGTCCATGATGGCGTGGGGGAGTTCAAGAACAATCTGGTCCAGGCCAACGAAGCCGATGCCGGAGGCGGCCTCAGCGGGTTCCAGGGGAACTTGCTCAACAATACATTCGCTTTGAACATCGCCCGCCAGAACGGTCAAGGGGCCGCGTTGCGGTTGGCGGGCGGCTCCCTGAAGATCGGCGCCAACATTTTCTTTCACAACGGGGAGGATGCCATCCGGGCCAAGACCGAATTCGCGGGAACGCCTCGGCTTAGTCTTGATCGAAACTGTTTCTTCGGCCACAAGAACGCCGTGCTGGTTTCGACGAACGGCATGCGGTTCGCCACCGTGGAGGCGCTCGACGCGGCCTTTCCGTGGGCGAATCGAAGCATCGGGGAGAACCCCCTCTTCGTTGATTCCGACGGTCCCGACGACGACGCGACCACGGCGGCGGACAACGATTTCCAGCTCCAGGCAGCTTCCCCCTGTCTGGATCAGGCGTCGCTCGAAATCCTGACCCGCCTCCCGATGCGCGACCTGGCGGGAAAAAGCCGCTGGGTGGGCCCGGCGGTCGATCTGGGATGTTTCGAACGCGGCGGCGGGGAGGATACCGACGGCGATGGGCTGGCCGACGAGCGAGAGCTGGCCTTGGGCAGTTCGATCGAGTTACTCGACACCGATGGCGATGGCGTCGACGATCCCCATGAGCTGCTGCGCGGGACGGACCCGGCAATCGCGGACACGGGCCAGGGGCTGACCGTCCCCGGCGATGCCGACACCATTCAGGAAGCCATGCTCCTGGCGTTCGACCTGGAACGGATCGTGATCCAGCCGGGCCTCTACGTGGAGACGCTGCGCAACAATGGGAAACGGCTGCACCTGACCGGAACCGACCCGCTCGACGACTCAATCCGCGATGTAACGATTATCGATGCCGCCGACCGTGGCGCGGTGCTGGAACTGACCGGGAATGAAGACGATCGGTTTATCGTGGAGGGGCTGACGTTGCGCGGCGGCTTCTCGGACGTGGCATCGGCGATCATTGGCAACGGGGCAAGCCCCGTGCTGCGTCACAACCGGATCCATGAGAATCAGTCGGGCGAAGGGGGAACCGTCCGAGAGTGTCACGGCCCGATCGAGTTCAACGTGATCGAAGACAATCAGGCCCGCGAAGGCGGTGCCCTCTTGTTTTGCGACGGACCGGTCCGCTATAACACGATCCGCGACAACGGGGCCACCGACGGAGCCGGGCTGCAGCGATGCAACGGGCCGATCGAAAACAACATCTTCATCCGCAACGAGGCCAAAGACAACGGAGGCGCAATGGGGGCCTGTTTCGGTCCGCTGATCGAAGACAACTTCTTCCAGGAGAATAAGGCGGACAACGGGGCGGCGATCTTCCGCACCGCCGCGGTGATCCGCTCCAATGAATTCATCGGCAACGTGGGCAGAAACAGCGGGGCCGTATCGACGTGCAGCGGACCGATCCAATCCAATGTGTTTCGAGACAACTTCGCCGACTTCGGCGGTGCCCTGGCGGTGTGCCCCGGCATCATCGAAGACAACCTGATCGAAGACAACGATGCGTTTATCAGGGGCGGCGCGTTTAACGTTTGTAATGGAACGATTCGCAACAATCGGATCCTGCGCAACGGGTCATTCATCGGCGGAGCGTTTGCCTCGTGCCGGGGAACGATCGAGAACAACAAGATCGCCGAAAACGTGGCGCGGAGCGCGGGGGGGGGCTTTGTGTTTTGTGAGGCCGTGATCCGAAGCAACGTGATCCAGGCGAATCAAGCCGGCAAGGGGGGCGCAATGTACCTCTGCGATGGTCTGGTGGAATCTAATTCCTTCCTGGAAAACACGGCCACCGAGCAGGGCGGCGCGCTCGAGAAGTGTTTCGGGCTGGTATTCGGCAATCACTTCGAACTCAACTCCGCCCCACTGGGAGGGGCGATCTCGGGAGGCGAGGCGACTTATGAGGCCAATGCCTTTTTTGCCAACACGGCCGAGGGCCGGGGAGGGGCCATCGACCGCGCCTTGGGGGATGTCGTCAGTAACCTGTTCGAGGCCAATACGTCGGCCAACGGCGGGGCGGTCGCCCGGGCGGAGGCCGCCGTGGCCGGGAACGTCTTTCAGGGCAACTCGGCGGACCGCGGGGGGGGCGTGTTCTCGTGCAGTGGTCCGATCACCGACAACCTGTTCCAGCGCAACACGGCACGGATTGGGGGAGCACTCCAGGGGTGCATCGGCGACGTGATCAACAATACGATTGTCGAGAATCAGACAACGCCCGACGGCGGAGGGGCCGGCCTGCATAACTGCACGGGCCGGATTATCAACAATATCCTGATGCGCAATCACACCCTCGGGATCGTGGCGGACAGCGAACAGACGCGACCCGCCGAGGTTCGGCGCAACTGCTTCTTCGAACACCTCGACGGACATTATGTTCACGTGGGCACGACGATCATCACCGACGTCGAACAGCTCGATGAACTGGTCGAGGAAGCGGAAGACAATTTTGAACTCGATCCGCGCCTTGTCGATTTCGACGGAGCGGACAATGACCCGCTGACCTTTGCAGACAACGAATTCTCGCTCCGCCCCGACTCCCCCTTAATCGACCTGGGCGTCAACGATGCCGATCCGCGCGAAGTGGACCTGGTCGGCGCCCCGCGGCGGGTGCAAACGATCGATCTTGGCGCCATCGAGTTCTTCGGCGTGCTCATCACCTCACTGGCGCCGACCGGGATTATTACGATCGGAACCGATATCTCGCTCGATTGGCGCGGCAACGTGACGTTCGCCGGCACGGGCGTTCGGTTCGAGCTTTGGCGGCACGGACAGCGGCTGGCCGACCTGGGAATCGACTGGAGCCCGACGGGGAGGGGGTTGGTGAACCTTACGTTGCCCGATTGGCTGGATTATGGCTCGGGTTACAAAATCCGGATCATCAGCACCTGGAACGAGTCCTTCACCGACGATTTCCCGCCCAGAGGGTTTTCGGTCAGTCGAGTCAACACCGATGCCCGCTGGTGGTCGTTCTATCGGTGAGGCGGTATGCGGGCGGCCCCTCTGGCCTCGGAGCTGGCTACCCGACCCGACTGAGCACCCGGCGGGCCGCCTTCAGAATGAGGTCAATCTCCTCTTCGCCGTGGGCCGCGCTCACAAAGATCGTCTCGAATTGCGAGGGGGGGAGATAAACGCCTTCGTCCAGCATCGCGTGAAACCAGCGGGCATGGTGGGCGGTGTCGGACCTCTGGGTGCCCGCGAAGTCGGTGATGGGGCCCTCGGTGAAAAACATGCCGATCATCGAGCCGACGCGCTGAACGCAAACCGGGACCCCCGCCTCGCGGGCGGCCGCCTCCAGTCCCTCGGCCAGGCGCGCCGAGGCCTCCTCGAGGCGATCATGGATGCCGGGATCGCGTTTCAAGATGCGCAGGGTGGTCAGGCCGGCCGTCATCGCCAACGGATTGCCCGAGAGCGTTCCGGCCTGATAGATCGGTCCCTGGGGCGCAATCCGGCGCATCAGGTCGCTCCGCCCGCCGTAAGCCCCGACGGGAAGTCCCCCGCCGATGACCTTGCCGAGCATCGTCAGGTCGGGCGTGACCCCATAACGGGCCTGCGCCCCGCCCAGATCCACCCGAAATCCCGACATCACCTCATCAAAAACGAGAAGCGCGCCGTCTCGGGCGGTCAGCTCGCGCAGACCCTCGAGGTAGCCCGCCGCCGGAGGCACCAGCCCCATGTTGCCCGCGACCGGTTCCAAGAGGACCGCGGCCACCTTACCCACCTCGCGCTCGAGCGCGGCCTCGACCGCATCCAGATCATTATAGGGAAGGCAGATCGTATCGGCGGCGGTGCCGGGGGTTACGCCGGGGCTGTCGGGCAGGCCGAAGGTGGCCACTCCCGAGCCGGCCTTGGCGAGCAAACTGTCGGCGTGGCCGTGATAGCAACCGATCATCTTGATGATCTTATCGCGCCCGGTCGCCCCGCGCGCCAGACGCACGACCGCCATCCCCGCCTCGGTGCCGGAGTTGACCATGCGCAACACTTCGATCGACGGGACCGACTCACAGACGAGATCCGCCATCTGGTTTTCGAGCTCGGTGGGGCAGCCGAAGGAGGTCCCGCGGGCGGCGGCCTCGCGAATCGCCTCCACGACTTCGGGGTGGGCGTGGCCGAGGACCATGGGTCCCCACGAGCCGATGGTGTCGATCAGCCGGTTGCCGTCGACGTCGGTGAGCCAGGCGCCCTGGGCCTCGCGAATGAATCGCGGCGTGCCGCCGACCGCGCCGAACGCGCGCACAGGGCTGTTGACCCCGCCCGGCATGCGCTCGCGGGCGTGGGCGAAAAGGCCCTCGGACTGGGTGGTCTGGGCGGTCGGGCTGATGGTCGTGCTCATGATGTCCGGTGTCTCTCTTCCAATGGGTGTTGGCGGGGGGCGGCGCGAGGGGCCTGAGCCGCATACTTTAGCAAACCTCAGGCGGCGATGAACAGGGTTCGATTTTACTTGCGCGGCCGTCGGCGGGTGGACTATGATTCCCTCCCCAATAGTGACTGCGGTTTCCGCCGCATGCCCCACGTTGAAGCCGACCCGGTGTTGCGGGCCAAAGACGCAGGTCTAGAATCATGACGACAAAAACCGATTTCCCGGTTGCGGTGCCCCATGCCCGCGCGGATTTGTTCCGCGAAATCGTGGGAATCCTTCTCTGCCTATTCAGCCTGATCATCTTTCTGTCGCTGCTTTCGGCGCACTATGGGGCCAACTGGATCGGCCCCATGGGACGCTGGATCGCGGGGGGGCTGACGTTCATCTTCGGACAGTACGTGGCCTACGTGCTGCCTGTAATCATGGGCGTGTCGGCGATCCATTCGCTGCGGGGGCGCTCGCCCAATCCCCTGCGCGGCATCGGCTGGCTGCGCGGGGTGGGCGGTTTCCTTATCCTTATCTCGACGTGCGCCCTGCTGACGCTGAGTGCTTCGGGCGAGGGCGGAATCTCGGCGGGACGGGCCTTCGGGATGGGCGGGCTGGTTGGTAATGTCTTGATTGACGCCAAAGGGCTTGGCCTGGGCAATCTGCTGGGACCGATCGGGGCCTGCGTGGTCTTCGGGGGCCTGGAGCTGATCGGGATCGTGCTGTTCACCGAGCGGCTCGTGCGCGACCTGACCCGCCTGATGGCTCGCACGTTGTCGACGGTGGGGGCCTTTCTTGTCAAGCTGCGCAATTGGCCCGGTTGGCGCATGGCCCTGATGCCGGTTCGCTGGATCTCCGGCTTCGGGATGCGCCTTGTCGAATGGGTCAATCGGCTGCGGGAGATGAACCTGGTCCGGCGACTGGCCTATTTTCTGCAGGTCAAGTTCAACCGGCAGAAACCGGTCAGGGTGCTGACGGCGGCACCGATCTTGGAGTTGACCAGCGGTCGGCCAGCCAAGCCCAAGGCCATCGAACCTCCCATACCCAATTTCGAGGCGCCCGATGCGGAGGCCCGATCCGGCTCAACCGAGCTGGACGGGACGACCCGTAGAGGCTTCGCCGTTTTCCCCCGAAACGGCGCCGCAAGGCAAAGGGAGCCCAACGATTTAACAAGGTTGCATCATCCCGACCCGAATCAAAAATCGGGTCAGGCAACCGAGATCCCCATCGAGTCCTCCGACAGCGTGGCCATGGAAAACCCGGTGGTGGATCTGCTCGTCCCCGATGGCCGGGCGGTTCCGGCCCGCGCGCCGATCCAGGCCGAGATGAACTTGTTCCCCAAGCAATACCAATTGCCGCCCCTGGACTTGCTCAGCGACCCCCCGTGCGTCCAGTACACCATGTCGGACGAGGAAAAGGAGCACGTCTCGCGCAAGATCGAGCAGACGCTGGATCAGTTCAAGGTTAAAGTGAAGGTCGTCGAGGTCGTTCAAGGGCCGGTCATCACACGCTTTGCGCTGAAGGTGGCCCCAGGGGTGCGGCTCAATCGGATCGTGGCGCTGGAGAATGAGTTGGCGATGGCACTCAGGGCCCCTCACGTTCGGATCCTGACGCCGATCCCCGGCCAGTCGGCGGCGGGAATCGAGGTGCCCAACAAAAAGGCGAACGCGGTCATGATCAAGGACCTGCTCTCCAACGAGACTTTCGCGCAGGCCAAGTCCCCGCTGACGATCGCCCTGGGCAAGAACATCGCGGGCGAACCGGTCATCTGCGACCTGGCCAAGATGCCCCATCTGCTGATCGCGGGGGCGACCGGGTCGGGCAAATCGGTCTGCCTCAACGCCGTCATCGCCTCGCTGCTCTATCGGAACAAGCCCGACCAGGTCAAGTTCGTGATGATCGACCCCAAGCGGGTGGAGCTGTCGATCTACCAGGCGATCCCACATTTGCTCTCGCCGGTGGTCAGTGAGACGCGCAAGGCCGCCGCGGCGCTGGCCTGGTGCGTCGAGCAAATGGAACAGCGCTACAAGCTGCTGGCCGAGCTAGGCGTGCGCAACCTCGAAGGTTATCACGCCCTGGTCCGCGACCCAACCTCCAGCAAACGGGCGATGGGGCGCGAGCTGAAATCCCTGCCGCACATCGTGATCATTATTGATGAGCTGGCCGACCTGATGGTGGTGGCCAAGAATGAGGTCGAGGAATACATCATCCGGCTGGCGCAAATGGCGCGGGCCGTCGGAATACACCTGGTTCTGGCCACCCAACGCCCCTCGGTCAACGTGATTACCGGGATCATCAAGGCCAATTTCCCCAGCCGCATCGCGTTCCAGGTCAGCTCGAAGGTCGACTCGCGGACGATCCTGGACATGAACGGGGCCGAGGCACTGATGGGACGCGGCGATATGCTCTACTCGCCCGGCGGGGTCAAGCCCTTTCGCATCCAGGGTTGCTTCCTCGCCGACGCCGAGGTCGAACGGCTTGCCGATTACATCCGCGATCAGGAGCAGGCCCGCTATGAGAAGGAGGACTTCGAGGCCAAACCCACCCCGGCCGAGCGGGCCAAGGCGCAGATTGAAATGCCGGGAGAGGATGAACACGACGACGATCGCCATCCCTGCGAGCGGACGATGCTGGGCGAGATGCCCGTCCAGGGCCGGGCCGGAACCGCTCCCCGGCCCCCCTCCGATCTGGAGGCGCTGGACGATCAGGCACTCTATCAGATGGCGCTCCAACTCATCCTCGAGTCACGCAAAGCGTCGGTCAGCTACATCCAGCGCCGCATGAAGATCGGCTACGCCCGCGCGGGCCGGATCATGGACATGATGGAGGAGAACGGGATCGTCGGTCCCTACCAAGGCTCAAAACCGCGTGAACTAATCGTGGATCCTCAGGAATACCTCGCCAAGGAAAGCGTCGAAGTCTAGTTAACAGAACATTCTGTACAAACGCCAGGGGAGCCCCGCAACGTCAATCGCGAAGAATCCGGGAATCCAAGTCGATCCGACCCCAGGAACGTCAATTTCATTCTCGACCCCAATGTTTCGCGGACGCTCGGTTCCGTCGCGACCGGTCAAGAAAGGGTTGCGACTCGACCCGAATGTCACTATCATCCCATGTGGCTGAGTTTTGCGTTTGTCGATGCGTGGGCAATGGTATATAAATCTGGAATGAATCAGACAGGTCCACGGGCTCGGCCAGTCGCACGGGAAATTTCGGGACCCAATGATTTTGATTATTTCTTTGTAGAATTTGCAGAATAATGGCATTTTGGCGTCGCTATAATTGATAGAGGGTTCTCATGGGTATTGATTCGATGACTTCAACTCCATTAGACGATGGGAAATCCTTGAGTCGCTGACCGGGTAAAGGGTGCTTTCTCGAAGCCCAGAAAGGATGTTAGGTATGATCCAGACTAAACGTATGAGGCATAAGCGGGCGTGGGCGGGCGTGATTGGCGTGGGGCTGGTCGTCCTTGGTTGGGTGGGAGCGCGGTCGGTCGGCGCCGACCGGGACATCTCCGCCAAGGTTGATCATCCATCAGATACGTCCGGTTTTAGCTACTCGAAGGTATCGCCACGCATCAAAGTCAGGTTCAGGACGGCCAACGGGATTTCGGCGACAGCGCCCCTTACCGTGGAGAAAGGCGCCTATCAACGCGAAGTGGCCGACAGAATGACTGCGGATAAGGGCGCTTACGGAAGCGAGATGCTCCATGCGTTGCGGGCGGGCGGGGGGTTGCGCATCCATCTCGACGAAAATGGCAAGCCCATCGTGCCGCCCCCTGGAACCGTGACCCCCTCCTCGATGAAGCCCAAGCGCGCGCCGGGCCAGGTCAAGTCGGCACCCAGTCCGGTGGCGGGTGGTGGGGTCATGGTGCGTAACAACGGGCAGTTCATGAAGTTCTCCGCGGCGCGGGTCGGGGCTGGCGGCAAGATCGTTATTGAGTGCAATTCCGCCGATCGCGACGGCGCGGCGGCGTGCCGTTCGGCCGTGTGCGCGCTGCATGCAAAAAAATCCGCGATGAAGTGAATCATCTATTTCTGTTTTGAAGATCACGTGAATCGATTCCCGGGGTGAAGGAGTTTATTGCCGATGCGATTCAAGTTGTCCCCCATCTTGGCACTAGGCTGCGTCGTCTTTGCCGTCTCATGGTTAGCACTTTCCCCGTTAAGGGCCGCCGAGTTCTCCATCCTATACGCGAACATCGAAGGAGAGGGATTCCTCGAAGGCGACGTGGGCGAGGAGCGTCGCGAGGCCTTTGAATTCGCGGTTGACATTTGGGCGCGCCAGCTCGTCTCGGACGTCGAGATCACGGTCCATGCGACGATGGAGTCGTTGGGTGGCGATGAGTTTTCGGCCGTGCTGGGCGGGGCCGGAGCGGAGAGCTTCCAGCGCGATTATCCTAATGCCCCGCGCGCGAACACCTGGTACGCCGTTGCGTTGGCCAACAGCCTTGCGGGCCAAGACCTTGATCCTCGCATGGTCGAGGACGAGGAAGACCTCTCCACCGACGGGTTCGACATTGTGGCCGTCTTCAATTCGGACGTCGACGGCACCGAGGTGCTGGGAGACGTCACGTGGTATTACGGCACCGACGCACTGCCTCCGGGAGACGACGTTGACTTCGTGACGGTCGTCCTGCACGAACTGGGCCATGGGCTGGGGTTTTTCGACCTCATCGATCCCGGTAACGGAACGTGGATGAACAACTTTCCCGACATCTACGGCATCCAGTTGACGCGCGCGGGGGACAAGGACTTTGTCGACATGACCGATACCGAACGGCTTGTGGCCCTCACCAGCGGTCAGGTCTTCTGGGTTGGGCCCAAGGTGTTCGAGCAAGAGAACGGGCCGGTCAAGATTTACGCCCCACGCTTCTATGAGCAGGGCTCCAGCATCTCGCACTGGGACGTCACCAACTCCCCCGACCGGTTGATGGAGCCGTTCATCAACCGGCCGATCCATGAGGTCGACCTGACCAAGCCGGCCTTCCAGGATATCGGCTGGCGTTTCGTGGACGACGGTCCGGTCGAGCCCACGCCCACGCCCGAGCCGACCCAGACGCCCACGCCCACGCCTTCTCCCTCGCCGACCCCCGGGGGGCGGCCCGACCTGAACATCCATTCGATCTATCCCTTGAGTCGGGTGGTCAACGTGGCCGATGGATTTGTTCTGGAGATGGTCGTTGACAACGCCGGGGAGGGTTTTGCCCCCGTCAGCGTCAGCGAGATCTGGCTCAGTCCGTTCGATCCCACGTTCAAAGATGAGCTGACCGGGACGGGCAATGACATCTTCCTGCGCGATCTGTGGGTCGATCAGTTGTTGGGCGGCGAGACGATCGAGCTGAGAGAAGCCCAGGGCAACGCGCCATTCATCAATCTGACCAGTGCCGGGCCCAACCACAACCAACAGGTGCCGCCCGGAGAATACACGCTGGGCGTGCTCGGAGACGTCGAGGACCGGGTTCCCAACGAGCTTGGCGAGCACAACATTTTCATCATGGACGGGACGATCACGGTGGTGGCCG
The DNA here is from genome assembly GCA_963580245.1 of Candidatus Sumerlaeia bacterium. Classification (GTDB taxonomy): domain Bacteria; phylum Sumerlaeota; class Sumerlaeia; order MVZB01; family MVZB01; genus CAUZJO01. The sequence goes on from CAUZJO010000006.1 coordinate 50,953, forward strand.
AAGCGCCCGAGGCGCCGACCAAGCCTCTGCCGGAGCCGGGGGATGAAAACATCTCGGTCACCCGCAAGCTGAGTTGGGACGACGCCGAGAACGCCGCCCAGTATGACGTGTTCCTGTCCCGTTACATCGACACCGATCTCAACTTCATTCGCACGGAGATCCCCAAACCTGATGTCGCGTTGGAGGATCCGGCCGCGGTCGCCATGGGCGATCTTGATCTGGATGGGGACATCGACGTGGTGAGCGCATGGCGGGAAAAGCTGGTTGCGCCCGGGGCCGGTGCTGGCCCGGGGGCCGTCGTGGTTCACTTGAATAGGGGCGAGAGTCCGCCCGCTTTCAGTTCGTTCGTAGTATCAGGGGCGACCGGATTTCGGGATTACACCAGCCTGGCGATCGCAAACCTGGATGCGGGCGGCGACGAGGACTTTGGGGTCGATATCATCGCCACCACCTTCTCGGGGCAGGCCTACTTTTACATGAACAAGGGAGGGAGTTTTGAAGAGGTGCGGGTGTCGCACGACATCGACGTGGGAGAGGATTTCCCGATCACGGTCTCGCCGGGGCCCGGCACCGGCCTCGATCAGATGCGCGGGTTGGCGGTGAATGATTTCGACCTCGATGGCGATATCGACTTCATCACTGGAACCGATACGGGCTTCCTGACGTATTACGAGAGCGATTGGGAGCACCGCACGGTGCCCACCGACCCCGAGGCGACACCGCTGCCCGTGATTCCCAGGTTCATCCCCTCGCACATTCGGGATGACAGTCCGGACCCACTCACTCTGGAAGACGCGCCGGACCATCACGAGTTGATCGCCTCGCAGTTGAATTTCAACGAGGCCCACCACTTCCACGACGTTGTCGCTCCTCCGTCTGATCACCCGCACGATCAATGTGCCGAGGAATATCAATTCGACCGCGACTTGACGGCCGACATCCTGCCGGACCTGGTCTCGATCTCGGTGAAGGATGATGAGCTCTCCATGTATCTCAATCTCGGCCGCACGGGCCGGGCGCTGGTTCCCGACAGCCCCGACGCGATCGGCACGCCGCCGATTGCGTTTAAGCGGATCACGATCGGTAACATGAATGGCCCCAAGTCGATTTTCATACCCGATTTCCGCGACCTGAAACCTCCCGAAATCTACGCGGCGGCCTTCTTCGATAAGGCCCTCTACCGTTTCGTCATCTCTGGCTATGAGGATTACAATCCGGTGACGTGTCCTGCGCGAACGTTTATTACTGATGACATCTATCCTCCTTCGCCCGAGGCGGAGAATAAAATCCGCGGCCTGCACCCACCCCTGGTCGTTCCGATCTTCGAGCGTCAGACGGTGACCTCCGACTTTCCGGACGCCGAGGATGTGTTCGCGGCCGACGTGAGCGGCGATGGGATTCTGGATGTGTTGGGTACCGCGGCCATCGAGGACCGCATCACACTGTTCGTGAGCGATGGGAAAGAAGACCCCGAGCCCAATTACAGCGAGTTCGACCTGACCCGACCCGGCTCCGGTTCCACCTCCAACCGCGGCCTGGAGGTCGGTGCCGCCGATCTGGACTCCGATGGGCTTCTGGACATCGTGGCGGTCGATTCATTTGACCACGAACTGTCGTTGTTCATCTCGTCGCCGATTCTGCCCGACGATTCGCTGGTGGCGCAAAACCTGTCCTCCAATGAGTTCCAACCCCCCAAGCAACTGGGCTATGATCAGGTCTACGTCTGGCGGGTCCGATCCAAGACGGGCGTGCTCACCGAGTTGGGCGACCAGTGGAGCTTCCGCACCCAGCCCACCTTCGGCGAAGTGACCTTCGACAGCAATCCCGCCGATCCGCTATTGGTCGAGCCCAACGGCTTGTTGGACGTTCAGCTGATTCTGAAAAACGCCGGCGAGCGCAATATCAATCGGGAAATCATGGAACCTGGGCCCGATGGGGCCAAGATCACTTGCGCGATCCTTTTGAGCAAGAACGTCCACCTTGCCGACGGCATCCCGGCCCCCTCCCAAGTGCGCCCTGACTATGTCCTCGCCGAGTTCCGTTTCAACCCCGACGAGGACGACATACCGAGCGATTTCGAATATTACCGTTATGTCCCCCCATTCACGTTTACCGCAACGGCCAACAATGATCCGGACCCGGCCCCCGGCGGCGGGGCCTCCCCGCCCCCCGGCGGCGGGGAAAACCCGCCGACGTCGACCGGCATCGTGCCCGGCGCATCACGCTCGGACTTCCATACGTTTTTCATGGAGTTGCTCCAGACGGTCGGCCAATTGACAAACCCCGACAACCACCCGCCACCGTTTGGGATTGAAGAAGGCGAGTATAACATCTTCATCATCATCGACATGGAAGAGCACTTTACCAATAATCGTTACGGCGACGACATCACCCAGTTGCCCTTCCAGCTTATCGTCGTTCGCATCCCGGACGTGCCCGACGGCATGCCCGACGGTCTGATCCCGCCCGACGGAGCGATAGGCATTGACGTCGCGACGCTCTTCGACTGGTCCGATACCCAGCATACCACCGACTACGACATCTTCCTGGTCAAGGCAACCGGCATGACAAGCGAATTCACGTCCTCGCCCGTCACCTCGGCGCGCAACGTGCGTAGCGTCGCCTCGGGCGACCTGGACAGGGACGGGGACGTCGACCTGGTGGGTGCCTACCAAGACTTTGGCGGTCGGGTCGAGTGGTACCGCAGCACCGGCGGTGCCGCGCCCCAGTTCACGGCGCTGACGATCGAGCAAAACCTGGAAGGCCCCAGAGAAGTCCTGACCTACGATGTCGACGCGGACGGTCAACTGGACGTTGTGGCGGCTTTCTTGGATTCGGACGCGGTGGCTTGGTATGAGAACAACGGCGGAGCGGTGCCCGACTTCACCCGCCACGTCGTGACCGATTTGATCGACGGGGCGACCAGCGTGTGCGCCGTCGACTTGGAACGGGACGGCGACACCGATCTGCTGACCGCGTCCTCGCTCAACGGGCGCCTGCTGTGGCACGTGGGTGACTCCTCAAGCGGCCCGCTGACGCATTCCCAGACCGTGATCCTCGACAACACGTCGGGGGCCCCCAACAACGTCACCGCGGCCGATTTGACCGGCAACGGCTTCCCCGACGTGATCGCGACCTACACCAACAACCCCTCGATCAAGTGGTATGAGAACAACGGCGCGGTACCCACCACCTTCACGCCGCACACGGTCACGACCACCGCCATTACCGGGCCCAGCACGGTCCAGGCGGCCGACATCAACCGCGACGGCCACGCCGACCTGGTGATCACCTCGGAGTTCGACGACATGGTCGCGTGGTATGAAAACGACGGCGCCGCCACCCCCACCTTTAGCCTGCGCGTGGTCACGCGCGCCGCCGCGGGCGTCAACGCGGCCGAGGTCGCCGACATCGATAACGACGGCGATCCCGACATCTTCTCGGCGTCCAAGGGCGACGGACGCATGGTGTGGTACATCAACGATGGCGCGCCCGACCCGTCATTCTCCGAGTTCGAGATCGAACAACAGTCTCAACCAGCTTTCGACATCCACGTGGTCGACTTCGACAATGAGCCCGCGTTGCTCGAGGTGATCGGCGGGATCGGCGGCAATCAACCCCAACAGGGCAGCATTAAATGGTACGACATGAGCCGCAAATTCATCTTCGACGCCCCGTTGCCACTCCAAGAGGATGCCAACACCACCGAGTCGCGCTATGACCGCCCCGAACTGCTCGACAACAACTCAGGCTACAAATGGATGGTCCGGGCCAATAACGAACTGTCGGAGAAGACGATCGTTTCGACCGAAGGCCCCCAATGGACCTTCGCCACCGGCGGCAACCCCGACCTGATCATCGTCGACGGCACCCTGGGAACCGACCGCCCCACGGCCTCCCAAGGCAGCAGCTTCGAAGTGCACTGGATCGAGAGCAACATCGGCAACGGCACGGCGAGGGGACATTGGACGTCCATTTACGCCAGTCCCGATCCCGAGATCACCGGCACGGGCAACGACATCTACCTGGGAATGGTCTGGACCAACCCCATCGCCCCGTCCCAACTCGTCCAAGTGGCCCTAACGGTCGACTCGGGCAACCTGCCCGACCCCAACCCCGGCCCACTGCCCTTGGGCACGTACACCATCGGTGCCCTCCTGGACGAGTTCGACCACGAAAAAGACGAACTAGACGAAAGCAACACCTTCATTGCAACCCAACAACTAACCATCACCGAATCGAACGCGGTCAAAAACTGGATCTTCTACGACTAAAAAGCAACCAACCAACGCAAACCCAACCCGGGGGGACGGCCCAATAACACCAGCCGCCCCCCCTTTTTGATGTCTGACGGCCCCCTCGGGTTTTCAACTTGAGACGACGGAGTCTTCATTGTCGCCCCACATGCCCCAATCCCCCATCGAACGGCTCACCCTGTGCCTGCCCGCCTACAACGAAGAGGAGTCCATCGCCAACCTGATCGAAGAGGCCGCCGTCGTACTGGCCGGCGAGGGCATTGCGTGGAACATCATCGTTGTCGACGACGGCTCGCGCGACGGCACGGCGGCCGAAGTTGAACGTATCAGGCGGACAATCCAGCAAGCGCGTCTGGTCCGCCATCCGCGGAACTTGGGCTTGGGGCGGGCGATCCTGACGGGGTTGAGGTCGGCTCTGGAGCTGGGCGCCGGTCCCGAGCACCTCGTGGTCTGCATGGATGCCGACCTGACCCATCCGCCCAAGACGATCCCCGCGATGCGAGCAGCGGCCGAAGGGGGAGCCGACCTGGTGATCGCCTCGCGCTATCAGTCGGGAAGCCGCCAGGTGGGGGTACCCTTACATCGGCGCATCCTTAGTGTGGGCGCGCGGCTACTCTTCGCGGCCGGATTGGGTCTGGCGGGGGTCCGTGATTACACCTGCGGCTTCCGCGCCTTCCGCGCATCAATCCTCGCCACCGGCTTCGAACGGTTCGGGCCCGACGGACTCATCACCCGATCTGGATTTGCATGCACCGACGAGTTGTTGGTTCACCTAGCAATGGTTGGCGCCGTGATCCGAGAGGTCCCCTTCATCCTGCGCTATGACCGCAAGCGAGGATCGAGCAAGATGGACGTCGGCAATACGATCATCGAGACGCTGAAGCTGCTTCGCGCCCATCGCAAGGCGTCACAAGCACCAAAGCAAAGCGGATTCAAAGACTCGGAGCGAGATGTTTAGCTCCATCAACGGCCTCGCGACCGGTCGGTCAGGTGGAAAGGTAAAAAACCCTCCATTTGCCAGCTTTTGTACTTGACTCGGAAATGATGTCGGGCTAACTCGCGCAATGGGTCTCTGTTAACAGTCTGCCTGGAACTTAAGTACGTTTTTGTATGCGTAAAAGGTTTCGGATATGTTCTTAACCAACGAAAAGCCCTGCCGTTCCCGTTTAGCCTGGTTCAAACTACTTGCATTCGTATATTGCCTGTCGAGCATGACCCATCAGGCCTCAGCGGCTATAACCGTCGTAATCAACACCCCGACTCAAAACCAAAATGTCGAACCGGGCGAGGCGGTGGCCTACACGGTCAACGTTTCAGGCGCGGTGGCCGGTCTTAGCCAAGTCCGCCTGACCAAACTCGACGGTTCGGTCCAAACGATAGACTATAGTCCGCTCCCACCCGTCAATTCCAATACTTTTACCGGATCCCAACAAATCCCGGTCTCAGCCTCCGCGGGTTCACTTCTCTTTCTTTCGGTTCAGGCCGAAGGCTTTTCGGACTCGCCGGCCACGGCCGAGCGCAACGTGAACGTGGTCGGCGCGGGGCCTACCCCGACGCCCACGGCAACGCCTACCCCAACTCCGGAGCCGATCTTTGACGGGTTCCAGCGGATCATCACCGAGTTGGCCGCTGGAGCCCTCTCAGTCCATGCGGCCGACCTGGACGGCGATGGCGACAACGATGTCTTGTCCGCCTCATATCTTGACAACGAAATCACGTGGTATGAATGGGAGGAGCCGGTGGAGCCGGAGCCGGCCAAATTTTGATCCTCACAGGTCATCAGCACGGAGGCCGACACCGCCAGCTCGGTTTATGCAGCGGACCTGGACGGCGATGGCGACATCGATGTCTTATCCGCCTCATGGGATGACAACAAAATCGCCTGGTATGAAAACCTCACGCCGCCTCCGCCCACGCCGGAACCCACGCCTACCCCCCTTGGTGACATCGATCCGCCAATCTTTGTCGGCGGGACCGGGATTGCGTCCACCACCCGGTTGCCAGGCAATGAGCGAGCCAGAGTGACCTGGCACCCCGCGATCGACAGTGTGACGCCTCAAGACCTCATTAGGTACAATATCTATTGGAATACCACTGAGGCCGGTGTCTTCGCGCAGGCGCCCGGGAAAACAGTCATTGGAACTGCCCCCTGGATTGGCTCGGAGGATATCGTGGAAACGGGAGGCGAAGCGATCTATCCAAAGGCACAGTCCTTCAGGCCGCCTTTCACCCAGATCCGCGACGCGGAGCTTTACATGAACGAGCCCGCTTTTTCACCCTGGGAGGTTCGAATTCTGACCGACCTACCAAATACAATCGTTGGCGGAGAGGGGTGGGAGATTGATTTGTGCGACCTGGAGAGGAAGACGATCGGACTTGCCTCCGTGCCTAGTTCCAAGGCCGGATGGGGCGCCTTTAACTTCAGCCCGCCCCTGTCGGTCACGTCTGGCCTAACATATTACTTATTTATTGGTAGTCATACAACCACCTTTGGAATCGATACAAGTAGAAACTGGGCAAGTTCCGTGGGGGAGGGCGATCCTGGCCCGTATTCCGACGGTGCCGGCTGGATCCACGTCGATAATTGGAATGACAATAGCAACGTTGCGCCCGAGTTCGAGACGCGCAGGGACTATGCCTTTAGAATCAGACGCCCTTCGGAGATCTCGACGATCATTGAGGGCCTCGACCCTACACCGTCTTACTTCATCGGCGTGCGAGCCCAGGATGAAGCGAACAATGAAGATACCAACACCAAGACGATTGAATCAGCAACACCTACGCCGACACCCATCGTAAGCGAGATCATCACGCGTGTCGGCTCCTACGATACGCCGGACACGGCGATGGCCGTCGCTCTCTCCGGCTCGTTGGTCTACGTCGCCGATAGGCTGGCGGGGCTTCAGATCATCGACGTTTCCGATCCCGCGCTGCCGGTTCTGCGCGGGGCCCACGAGCTGCCGGAGGACGCTGCCATTGACGTTGCGGTCTCCGACTCGATGGCCTACGTCGCCAATAGGAGCGCCGGACTTCAAATCATCGACGTGTCGGATCCCTCGGCGCCTTTCCAGATGGGCTCCTTGGGTGGCCTCGTTGAGAGACCCCATGTGGTTGAGAAGGTCACGGTCTCCGGCGTCGTGGCCTACGCGACTGATTTTTCCACACTTTACACCATCGGTGTCTGGGTTCCCTCGGCGCCGATCTTGGCCGGCTCCTTCGACACACCGGGGACCGCTTGGGACATGGCGGTCGATGAACCGCTGGTCTATGTGACGGATGGGGCTTGCGGTCTCCAGTTCCTCGACGCCACGGAACTCTCGTCGCCAGGCAATCGCGGTTCCTACGACACGCCGGGAATGGCTCAGGACATCGCACTCCTCGGATCGCTGGCCTACGTGGCGGCCGGCGATGCCGGGCTTTTGATCATTGATGTCTCAGACTTCGGCGCGCCGGTCTTGCGCGGCTCCTTCGATACGCCGGGTAATGCTCAAGCCGTTGTGGTTTCCGGTTCGGTTGCCTATGTGGCGGACGGCGGGGGCGGGCTTCAGGTTGTCGACGTTACGGACCCCTCGGCACCGGCTCTGCGCTCCTTTTACAGCACCGAACAAGACGCCGTGGACCTCGCCGTCTCCGACCCGCTGATATACGTGGCGGCCGGAGAATTGCTTATCCTTCGTCGCGCCCCACGGCCGGAGGCGGGTGTCTCAACCTGGGGGAGCTATGAGTAGCGACTCATTGGGTTGGTACGTCCCGGATCGCTAAATCAAAAACGGAACAGCCCCGCGGACGATCTTTGAAGGAGACGGCCAGGTGTGTTATACAGAAACCAACTATCACCCCATCCCAAGCGTTGCATCCGCCTCAAGGGACTGCAATCACAAGGCTTACGCCGGTTCCGGTTTTGGGGTGTTATGCCGCGACTTTGCAGGCCAAGGGTGTTATAGAGAAACCATATAAGCATTGTTATGCTTTGAAATAATAAGACACTCCACTATGTTAAAAACGATGTAACTTAAATTAATACACCAATATTGATGGCTTCACATGTAGCATTTGGCCTTGTCGGGATCCTGAGCACTTTGGTTGTATTCGTAGATCTCCAAAATTTAAATTCAAAAATGTTATGCATGTCAAACTGTTATCCTGGTTTTCCGCAGCAGGAGTCATTTTATCTTATGTTTTGGGAGGATTCTGGTATGTTGCTTATCATGGAGCCGAAAAATAAATAATTAGAGCAGGTTCTTGGCCTTGGTCTCATGATCATGTTGTTTAAATTAGAGAACATACTTTCTTCATGCTATTAATCCTAAGCGGTTTTCTGACGCTTCTTTTATCTCAACTTAGAGCTACTGAGAACTTCAAGTATCTTCATTTGTCCAAGTCTTTTTCAGCATTAATTGTGATCCTTGGCTTGATGATGGAGGCCACCGGAGCAATTATCGCATTAGGTGTAAGGATGGGATTATGAATAAGACCATACAAAGCACTACTTGGTCATTCTTTGTGGTGAGTATTCTGAATGGCGCACTTGTCATAGCAAAGGAAAGCTATCATCCACTCAAGACGTTTATGACCCATTCAACCGGCCATCACTGGGTAACACATGGAGTAGTTATTATAATTTTGTATATCCTTCTAACTGTGGCCTCATCTAGTGTAGTGTCTCACGCTGATTGCAGATTATCCAGTGTGGCGCGGGCGCGGCGGACTTTTTTCGAGAATCGTCTCGGCCTTGGCGGTCCAAGTAATGGATCGGGGGCCCTTGTTATGAGCGTCGATATAATCGGTAATGGTTTGAATCAGTTCGGGCACATCGGCGAAAGCTCCGCGCCGGATG
>CAUZJO010000007.1:0-59051 GCA_963580245.1 Candidatus Sumerlaeia bacterium
CTGAACAAGATCGCCCAGTTACGACTGTTGCCCGGGACTGGGTAGGATGGATGGCACGCTGAAAAACTCGGGAGTCGCAAAATCACAGGGTGAGTCATGTCTTGCCGTCAGAGAAGGAGGTGATCCATGGGGGTGAATGTTGAAATTTCCGGCCGTGAGAACTCAAAAGAGCTTCTTCGGCCAGAATCCATGGTCAAATCCCTTGCCTTTGGCCAGGCACGGTGGGATGATCCACTCAAAGATTTTGAGGATCGAACGGTTTGGTTAGCAAAATGGGAAATGTCGGATAAGATTCATGATAAATGACGCGATAAGAATCCCGGAGATGAACGCATGAACAGTTCACAGATCGCCAATCGCCAACTGATCGTCGTTGGCGACCGGGTGCTCATCAAGCCGCAAACGGGCGAGGACCGAACCAAGACGGGGCTGATCCTGCCCCAGACCGTCGCCGAGCAAGCGCAGGTCAATTCGGGCCAGGTCGTCGCGGTGGGTCCGGGGGTGCCGATGCCGCTTGGCGACGATGATGACGAAGAGCCCTGGCGCGAGAAAAGTGCCCAAGCCCGTTATATTCCCATGCAGGCCAGGCCCGGGGACCTCGCGCTCTTCCTGCGCAAGGCCACCGTCGAGATCAAATACGATAACGAGAGCTACTTGATCGTGCCTCAGTCGGGCATCCTGGTGCTTCTGCGCGACGAGGATGAGGCGCTGTTCGCGCAATAGTGGTCGGGACGGTGGGGGATTTCTCATCGGCGAATCCCTGGATAGTACGCCAGGGCCGGACGACTTGACCTCAATCGCCCCGGGATGATGGGCCACCACCATGCTTGGCCAGGCCCCAAACACCTGTCTCTCAGTGCCGGCGGGGAGAGGAGGTGAGGTGCTCCTTCCGACCGTTTCGTGGAACCTTTCAAGCAAAAATGTGGTGCCATTTTGACGGTTTCCAGGCTCAAATCATCAATTTCGCGATAATTTGACGCGGGACGTGGGTTTTGGGCTGCGTGATCTGGACGGAAAATCGTGTCTAGATTATGGTTGGGTGGATTGTACATGATTGATATGACTCGCTTTGCGAGCAAGCCCGAGATGCGCCGTCAGGCTGCGGGCCGGACGGGCGAAAAAAACTGGTTGCATCCGACCTTCTAATAGGGTAGGTGTCTAAAGTTGGTGCGCACGGAACGGGGATTGATTCAGGGATTGATGAAACGCTGACGACCGCACTGGAGGTCGTGGATTTTTTTAGGGAGAGGACAAAATGATGAAGAATTACCTCGGCGAGGTGATCTACAACTGCCGTATCAAGGAGGACATGACTCAGGACGAGTTCGGCAGGAAGTACGACGTTTCGGGTCCCGCTATCTTCAAGTTTGAGAAGGGGTATGTCACTCCGTCGCTAGACCTATGGCTGAAAATGGCCGCCGATATAGGTATTTCGGAGCGACGCGCGGTGCTGCTGTGGTGGAAGCGGAAGCTGCCCGAAGCGTATGAGCAATACATCGAGTTGCAGAGCCCGATAGTTGCCGAGAAAGAAGCACAGTATCTGAAGAAGAAAGGCCGTAAGTCTGATTACGGCAAGCTTCGGGCCCGCGATGCCATCCTTGAAGCCGCCGAGAAGGACCAGACTTTGCCCGACGGCGTGCATGAACTGATCAATGATCCCGAACTGTGGGCCCTGTACAAGCCGACGGGGAAGGAAATCAACCTGCTCCGCGATACATTTGGGCCGCTTGGCAATGGCTCCAAACAGCAGTATCGCGATGCGCTTTTGGTGTTGAGGGAGTTTAAGGGTGCCACGGCGTAAAAATCCCGTTACTGTTTCGATCTGCCGGTTTCCCTGGAATCCGCAATTGGCCCCTATCACCCATAGGGGCCAATTTGCGTACGGCGTGGCGATGGACCCGCCGGCCCCGAAGCCGGAGCTCTCAGTCCGTGACGGTTTCGTCGAACCAGCCAAGACGCCGTGCCGCGCGAATGATCATCGGGTGGCACGGGTCGCCCTCGATGCGTTTACGCAATCTTGGCACTGATGAAGAGGATCGGCGTCGCGGGCGAAAGGGCGCGCAGCCGGCGGCAGACCTCGAAGCCGTCCTCGCCGGGCATTAAGTCAAATATGTAAAGCGTGGTATTGAGTTCACATCGCGGATATATCGCTACAGAAACTTAAAGCATTCGTCGATAAGAACGAGGACGGAGTGCGCCGACGGCGTGAGGAAGCGGATATGAAGTTACTTGAGAAGAGAAAATCCCGAATTGCCTTCACTTTGATGGAATCGACGATTGCCGTGTTTCTCCTCTCTGTCCCGTCCTTGACGGCGACACCTCTACTTGTTTCGCTTTCTCTTCGTCAACCTATTTCAGGACGGGACACCCCTGGGAGTTTCAGTTTGGATTGACGCCGAACTTCGCTGCGCTGCTCGGGATGCGAAACTATGCTAGGCCCAGAGCTTGATCGAGGACTTCCAGCACGAAGTCCGCGTCCGCGGTGCTGATGCACAGGGGTGGCAGCATGCGCAGGACGTTGCCGAACAGACCTCCCTTGCCGAGCAGCAGGCCCATCTCGCGGGCGTCCTCGAGGACCTGGGCCGTCTCGGCGGGGGCGGGTTCCTTTGTTTGGCGGTCGCGGACAAGTTCGATGCCGAGCATCAGGCCCATGCCACGCACGTCGCCGATCAGCGCATGGCGATCCATGAGGCGCGTGAGCCCGGCCTTGAGTTGCTCGCCGACTATTCGCGCGTTTTCCATCAATCCTTCCTCCTCGATCACGTCGAGGGTCGCCAACCCCGCCGCCAGCGAAACGGGGTTGCCGCCGAACGTGTTGAAGTGCAGCCGCTGGGCCAGGGCTTCGGCGATCTCGCGGCGCGTGGTGACGGCCCCCAGCGGCGCGCCGTTGCCGAGGCCCTTGGCCATCGTTACGATGTCGGGCACGACACCGGAGTTTTCAAAGCCCCAGAAATGCTCGCCCGTGCGCCCCAGACCGCACTGGACCTCATCGGCGATGCACAGGCCGCCGTGCTCGCGGACGATCGCGTAGGCCTCGCGCAGGTAATTGGGCGCGCCGCGCGCCGCGCCGCCTACCCCTTGGATCGCCTCGGCGATGAACGCGGCGATCCGGCCCGGCGTCGCGTTGAGGACTAGCTTGCGAATTTCCTCGGCGCCGGCGTGGGCGACCTGCTGGGGCGTTCCGCTGAAGGAACTCCGATAGGGATCGGGGCAGGGCGCGTGATGCACCCCGAAGCCCTGCGCGAGCGGAAACTTCCACGTGTGATGCGCGTTGAGCCCCATCGTGCCTGAGGACCCGCCGTGGTAGGCGTTCTGCAGGGCGATGACGTCGTAGTTTCCCGTATAGAGCCGGGCCATCATCACGGCCAGGTCGTTGGCCTCGCTGCCGCTGTTGACAAAATAGGTGACCTCGAGCCCCGGCGGCATCCTCGCGGCCAGTTTCTTGGCCAGTTCCGTGAAATTGGGATGCGCGTAGAGCGTGCTGGCGTGCTGCAGCGTAGCCGTTTGCTCCTGGATGCGCCGCGCGATCTTCGGGTGACAGTGACCGCACGAGACCGTCGCGATCCCGCCGAACATATCAAAGTAGCGCCGCCCCGCGTGGTCGAAGAGGTATTGCATGTGCCCCTCGACGATCAGCAGCGGCTCACGATAATAATGAAAAATGGCCGGGTTCCCGTAACGTGCGCGGTCGGCCAAGACCTCTTCCAACGCCGGTCCCGTATACGGTTTCGGCGCGTGCGCGCAGGGAGGAAGCTGAAGCCCGATCGGCCCCCCCGGGTCGGATGACGGTTTCCGGTCCAAGGCCGTGCTCATCTAACTTCCTCCCCAACGCTTGAAGCCGAACCGCAAAAGAATAAACCGATATTCAAATATCACGCGAAAACGACGTTCGCCCGTCTCGGTTTGACTCGCGTCTCCAGGAATCAACCTATATGCGGGCCCCAAGATATGTCAACCGTGAGGTTCGCGATTCTGGTTGGTCGGGATGCTTTGGTAATCGTAATAAAAGCACCCATAAGAATTCAGTCCCGGAAGGGACGATTGCTTTCAGCCCGGCACGCAAGTGGCGGGAAATCAAACCGATAACGAATTGGAGTCTCGTGGGGACGACTGCAAACCGAATTCTTGGAGGTTCCCATAAGACGGGGGCCGAACTGATTTGAACGCCTACTCGTTGGGCCGGCCATTCTTCGCGTTTCGAGACGCCTATGGCAGGATGGCCAGGCCGTGAAGCGTGGTGTTGCCTTGGGCGTCGATGTCCTCGAGAACGTAGAAGACGCCTTTGGCCGGGATTATCGTCTCATTGAGCCGCTCGCCGAGTTCATAATCTCCGAACGTGTCCGTCAGTCTGCAGCGGCGGGACACAATTGCGGTTCCGGCTCAAAACCGACGTCGGCGGCACGGACACGCTAATCGGCGCCCCGGTCAGCACCGGCGTGTGGACGCACGTCGCGTTTACCTACGACGGCGCGACAATGAAGATTTACAAAGACGGCTTTGAAGCGGCCAGTCGGGCCAAAACCGGCAACTTGGTGACCAATCCATTAGTGGGAGCCTGGATCGGCGCCAACCCGACCAACAATAAGTGGTTCGACGGCGTGATCGATGAAGTCCAGATATTCACCCGCGCGCTGACCGAATCCGAGGTCCAACAAGAGATGACCGAACCGGTGGGGGCCGGCGTGCCGGGAGATCTAGAAGTGCCGACCGTCCCGGCGGTTCTGACGCCCACGCCGTTGTCATCCTCGCGGATTCAGTTGGATTGGAACGCGTCGACCGATAACTTCGTCGTGACGGGCTACCGCATCTACCGCGACGGCGTGGCGGTGGGGACCAGAGCCACGACCAGCTACACCGACGTGGGACTCACCCCCGAAACGCTCTACAGCTACACGGTCTCGGCCCGCGACGCGGCCGGCAACGAGTCGCCTCAATCGACCCCGCCGGCGTAGGCCACCACGCCGTGACGCTGGTGGGCGGTTCATGGGTCGGCACGGGTCAATACGGCGGCGCGATAGATTTGCAACCCAACGGTCAACGCGTTGAAATGGGCAACCTCGACGTCGCGGGCAACGCGCTGACGATCATGATGTGGCTCAATGCCGATGATTTCGGGATCAGCGACGCACGGTTGATCGCCAAGGTCACCGGGACCGCCGAACAAGACCACTATTGGATGCTGAGCACGATCAACAGCGGCGGCACGAAGCTGCGGTTCCGGCTCAAAACCGACGTGGGCGGCACCGATACGCTGATCGCCAACTCGGGCAACCTCTCGACCGGCGCGCAAATGAAGCTCTATGTAGACGGCGTGGAGGTCGGCAATAGAACAAAAACCGGCGCCCTGAGCACCAACGCCGACGTCGCCGCCTGGATCGGCGCCAGCCCGAGCAACAACAAATGGTTCGACGGCCGCGTGGACGAAATAAAAATCTACGACCGGGCGCTGACCGGCGCAGAAATCATCACTGAAATGAACGCGCCCGTTCAATGAGCATTGGACCGAGCGGCGGCGATTCGCCATGCCAGGCCCGTCGTGCGGTCCGATTTCGCGCTCGCCGGACGATCGTGATCATGCCGGCGCGCCTCCGTGGGCGTCATCGGGCGATTGTTCCTTGCCCAAATCGCCGGTGACTGGATCGTTCCTTAACTCCCCCAACTCGGTAATGCGCCCGTCATCGAACCGGAACCATCGATCTCCGAGATGAGCCGCTTCGTTGCGGTCGTGGGTGACGTGCAGGGTGGTGACGCCCGTATGTTCCTGAACCGATTTCAAGAGTCCGTACATCTCCTCGCGCGAGTCCGAATCAAGGGCGCTGAGCGGCTCGTCGAGACACAGGACGTCGGGGCGGAACGCGAGTGCGCGGCCCAGGGCGACCCGCTGGGACTCGCCGCCGCTGAGCCCGTGAGGATGGCGGCCGAGCAGGTGTTTGATCCCAAGCAGTTCGGTCAGCTCCTCGACCCGGCGCTCGATCTCCGCGCGCGGCCATTTGCGGATGTGGAGGGCGAAGGCCAGATTGTCGCGCACCGTCATGGTCTGGAACAGGCAAGTGTCCTGGGGGACGTAACCCACGCCGCGCGACGCGGCCTTGAGGCGGGTCACGTCGCGACCCATCAACCTGATGGTCCCGCCCGCGTGGCGCCTCAAACCGCAGATCGTCTCCAGCAGCGTGGTCTTTCCACACCCGGTCTTGCCCATCAGGATGGCGTAATGGCTCGTGTCCACCCGGAGGTTGACGCCCTCGATCGCGAACTTCCCGATCCGCACCGCCAAGTCCTTGATCTCGATCACGTCACAACCCCGCAATCCCGATTGATGGCTTTACGCCAGGCTCAGTTTCCAATGCTGGAGTGATGAGAGCAATAGCGATTCTGCCCTTCCCCCTTCGCTGAAGCTACGGCGGACAAGTCCGCGATCAAAGATTGCCCCTAAACTCTAAACTGCCGGAACCTGGATGCTGAACCCTAAACCCTGGACCCGCTCCGTCGCCGAAGCGGCTTTGGTGCGCGGGAGGCTGGACCCTGGAGCCTAATATCCCCATTTCCATTCACCGATTCACCGCCTCGCCACATACCTCGCGCCAATTAAAGCCTGGACCAATTGGTCTGATTATCATATAATCTTAAGAACTGATGGACGCGAGAGCCGTCATTCGGATCGGGGTCAACGGGTCATGGAGAATAAGGCTAAACCGCGGGTGCGGGCGCTGGTGCGGCGGCCGTTGCTTTATCAGACGGTCAAGGAAGAGATCAAGGACTACATCACGCGCAATGCGCTCAAGCCGGGCGACAAGCTGCCCCCCGAGACCGAATTGGCCCAACAGTTCGGCGTCAGCCGCACATCGGTGCGCGAGGCGGTCAAGTCGCTTGAATCGCTGGGTATCCTGCAAGCGCGGCCGGGGGCGGGCTTGTGCGTGCGCAGTTTTTCGTTCGATCCGCTGCTCGATAACCTCGCCTACGGAATCTTGTTCGACATGCGGGAACTCAAGAGCATCCTGGAGGTGCGCTTTCACATCGAGTATGGGATGATTCCGCGAGCGGTCGAGATGGTCGATGCCGCGCAGCTCAAGCAATTGCATGACGTGCTCGGTGCGATGCGGGAGGCCGCCACCGAGGAACGCTACAGCGAAAAGATCGACCGCCTCTTCCACCAGACTCTCTGGTCCAATGTCGAGAACCCCATCGTGGGCAAAATCCTGGACATCTTTTGGCAAGTTTTCTTCCAGGCCCGCCAACGCGCGTCGCTGGAGGTTCCCGAGAACTTGATGGAAGCCTACCGGCTCCACGAGCGGATCGTGAACGATCTGGAGCAGCGCGACGTCGAGGCCATGAAGCAAAGCATGGATGACCACCACCAAAACATCCTGCGGCGGGTCAAGAAACTGGAAGAGAGTCTGGGGCAGCGAGATAGCGGCGAAGGGCGCCGGGCCGGGACCGGATAACCACGCCACCGCGAAGTCAATCGTTTCACGGCGTATTCACATGGCCATTTCTCGATTCAGGGGGCCCGTGTCCCTCGCCCCGTTGCGCAAAACATGACCGCGAAGACTCCGCAAGAGACTCAAGGGACGGGTGATCCGGGGAATCCGCCTGCGGGGGTCGATCCGCACGGTTCGCGCGAGGCCGGGGCGGAGTCCACGCCGGCCGCCGTGCCGGGCAAGTCGTCTCCAGCAACCAACTATAGTCAGTCATCCGGCTCTTCGGGCGCGCCGACCAATCGGGTCATCGATCTGTTCACGGGTCACCTCGTGGGCGCATGCCTGACCGGGGTGGCGGTCTTTTTCACGTGGTGGTTCGTGCTGACCAATCCGGCCCTGCCGCGGCTGTTTGGTCACCTGCTGGGCCGGTGGGGTTTCGGCGGAGGGAATTTCGAGTGGGGGGCGTTGGCCTGGGCGGTGGCGGCCGTCTTGGTTATGGTTGTTCTGGGTAACTTCTTCCTTGAATGCTTCGAACTTTACATCCCGAGAACGGCGAGCCTGGGGCTGGCCTTTCTGTTCGGTTTGGGGTTGACGGGGTTTGTTTTGGAATGCCTGGCGATCCCGTACGTCCTGTGGCGCGAATCGATGGCCGCCGCGTTGGCAACCTTGCTGGGGCTGTTGGCGGTGGGGGCGGTGTTGCGCTGCTTTCGCCAGCCGCAAACCGGGCGTGGGGGCGACCCCGGCCTGGGCGAGAACATCACGCGCCGGGTGTTGGCGCGCGCGGCTTACGTCGGATCGCTGACCCGTCCGGCGGGGGCGGGCGGTCGGGTGTTTTGCGTCGGGGCCGTGACGCTGATCGCGGCGATCCAGTTCTTCATTTTCTGGCACGCGCTGCTCTACCCCGAAGTCTATTGGGATTCGCTGATCCTCTACCTCGGTTACGCGCGGATGACGTTCCTTGAGAGCGGCTTCCCGATCAAGGTGACCGGCCAGGTCGGGTTTGGGCTCGGGGCGAATTATCCACACCTGTATCCGGTGCTGGGGGCGGGCGTGGCCACGGCGATGGGCGAGTGGAGCGAGCTGCCGCAGCGTCTGATCGCGCCGCTGGCCGGGCTCGGGACGTGCGTCCTGATCTATCACACCGCCCTGCGGCTGACGCGTCACGTCAACTTTGCCCTGGTCGTGACGCTCCTATATCGCTCGATCCCCCTGGGGATCATTTATGATCAATACGCTTCGGACTACGCCCTGGCGCTGCTGTTCGCGGCCGGGTTTCTCTACCTGGCGTTGATGTATATCCAGACGTTGCTGGTGGGCTATTTCGCCGGCGCGACGTTGCTGATCGGGCTGGCGATGCATCTCAATTACCTGATGGGCATCCTGTGGGGGCCGTGGCTGGTGATGATTTTGGCGGCGCATGGCCGCGCGGGCAAGAGGGCGGGCGCGGAGGCTGGGGCCGAATGGTTGGAGACGCCGTGGATCGCCCACGAGCGGCGCGAGGCGATTCGGGGATTCGTCTCTTCCAGGCGATTCTGGACGTGGACGCTGTTTGCGGCGGCGCTGGGTTCGACGTGGCTTATCCGCAATTGGATCGTGACGGGCAACCCGGTCTACGCCTTCTTTTACGAGTGGCTGGGCGGCAAGCACATCAACCCGGAGGTCATGCAGGCGGCGGCCGTCGAGTGGGAAGCCAACGGTATGGGGATCGGGCGGCTGGGCCGCACGTTCGGCGAGCGGCTACGGGCGGCGTGGGCGTTTTTCGTGATGTGGGAGCGGTCGGCCTATCAGATCGGGCCGGTGCTGATGGGATTCTCGGTGCTGGGCGCGGTGGCGTGGCTCGGCCGCTCGCTCGCCGGCTGGTTGCAGTCCCAACCCACCCGGCCCGCCCGCTCGCCTGGGGAAGCATCGCTGCAAGTCGCCCTCGCCGGCGCGCGCCGGAGGTCGGAACAGGCGGGTTTGCGCTTCGGCTGGGTCGTCGCGGCTTTGCTGGTCGGATTGCTGGCCTTCCATTTCATCCTGGCGCCGTTTTACCTCTATCAGATCATCATGATCGTGCCCTGCCTGGCACTGCTGGTAACTTTCGCATGGCCGTGGTGGCGCAGGCGGCCGTGGCGCTGGGGGCTGGGGGGGCTTGCGCTGTGGATCGGTCTGGTCCCGGGGTTGGCGATGGCGCTGATGGGATTTAAGCAGGTGGGGCCGTTCGAGCTGCCGGGCGGACGTATCGAAGCGCCGACGACGCTCTATCCGCTGCGGCATCCGCTGCCGCGACCCGGCCGCTATTACCGCTGGCGCTACGGCGAGGACCCACGCATGTGGGATTACGTCAACCACCACCTCAAAGGCCGGCGGCTGCTCACGCACGACAACCGCCACCTGGTCTACGACCCCTCGATCACGCTCGTCCACCTTGACGACTGGACCCGGCGCTGGAACATCCAGTATCTGTGGGAGATCGAGGACCCCACCGAACGCGTCCGCCAGCTCATCGAGGTCCACGACATCCACTACTACCTACGCATCCCCAACGAAGCCGCCTGCCCCACCAACGCGCGCATGGGGACCGCCGAGTGGCCGGCACTGGGCCTCGCCGAACTCATCTTCGAGGCGGGCGAGAATCGGCTTTATCGATTGCGGCTGGGAACGGAGGGCGCGACGCCGGAGGGTTCTTAATCGAGGAAGGAACCAACTAATCCATAACAGATAAAGCACGTCGAACGGCTTGACCATCGCCAGCGGCCCGTGATACGAACCCTCGTGCATGGGAGAGGACGGATCGATGCAAGATACCCCTCGCAAATGGTTGACGACTGGCCTCTTGGCGGCGTTGGCCGGACTTAACCTGTTGCCGCTGGGCTACATGTTGTGGCTGAGCTTGTGGGGTCCCGCGGCCGAGGAGGGGCGGGACGTCATCCTCGGCCCTTGGCGGCAGTTGGCGGATTCGGTGCCGGTGTTTGGGCGTTGGCTGGCCAATAGCGCGGGGGTGGCGGGGGTGACCGTGGCCTTTCACCTGGTGGCCGACACGATGGCCGGTTACGTCTTGGCCAAGCGGCGGTTTCGCGGGCGGACGGTCGTGTTCGCCATCATCATCCTGGCGATGATGGCCCCGCGCCAGGTAACGCTGATCCCGCTCTTCCTCGGCATGGCGCGGCTGGGGCTGGCCGATACGATGGCGGGCCTGATCCTGCCCGGGCTGGGCGACGTCGTCGGCATCTTTCTGATGCGCCAGTTCTTCCTGACGCTGCCCGACGCGCTGCTGGACTCGGCGCGGATCGACGGGGCCGGCGAGTGGGGCTTGTTTTTGCATGTCGCCGTTCCGCTGGCGCGGCCGGCGTTGGCGGTGCTGGGCATCCTGGCCTTCCAGCACTACTGGGGCGATTTCTTTTGGCCGCTGGTCATCACGCAGAACAGCTCGAACTTCACCGTCCAGGTCGGGTTGGCGTTCCTGACGCAGTCGGAATTCGGACCGAATTTGTCGCTGATGGCCGCGGGTGCCACGGCTGCGGCGTTGCCGATCCTGATCGTGTTCCTGGCGGCCCGGCGCCACTTCTTCGAGGGGCTCCGTTCGGGCGCGTTGCGCGGCTGACAGGGCGGTCAAAGGCTGGAAGCGTTGCGGGAGATTGCTGGATCGAGACTGGACGATTGCCGGATCATAAAAAAGAGGCGGAAAAAAATATGACCCCCGTTCCGCCGTATCACGCAAGGGTGCGAGTAGAACCTCATCCCATAAGGTGGGTGCCTCGCGTTACCGCTTTTCGGATCCCCGATTAAGGGGCATGCGAGCCACGGAACAATTCGGCCCCCAATTTCGATACATTGGCCCAGACGACGCCTTGTTCCACAAACATCACAGGGGTCATATTTAAAATAATCGGATCTTGGCGGGTCGAAATCAGCCTTGATCCGACGGTTGCTGCGTGCCTTAACGACACGTCTCACTATTACCTTAAGCGGTGATCCAATGCAAGACAAAAAATCGCCCAAGTCACCCTCGCCCGTCCGGCCCCGGCGCGAGGCCGATTCGCGCCGCCGTTTCAAGGACCATTAATTTTTAATGACATCCATGCGAGGTCTGTCTACCATCCACCGCCGTGACTGTATGGTTAGACTTACGTCCGCCGATTTTCCTCAACCGGGCGGCGATAGATCATTTTAGAAACTGTAATCATATAATTAATAATGGATATAGGGGGCAAGAGCCATCATGACGACGATCATCCAGATTGAAGGACGTGAAATCCTCGACTCGCGGGGCAACCCGACGCTCGAAGTGGAGGTTGTGACCGATAGCGGGGCCGTGGGGCGGGCCTGCGTCCCCTCGGGGGCGTCGACGGGCGAGAACGAGGCGCTCGAGTTGCGCGACGGCGAGGAGGCCCGTTACGGCGGCAAGGGCGTACTCAAGGCCGTGGACCATGTCAACAACATCATCGCCAAGGAGATGGTCGGCATGGACTGCACCGAGCAGGTCATGATCGACCGGGCGATGATCGCGCTGGACGGGACCGAAACCAAGAGCAAGCTGGGGGCGAACGCGATCTTGGGCGTCTCGCTGGCCTGCGCGCGGGCGGCCGCCGAGGCCGTCGGTCTGCCGCTTTATCAATACATCGGCGGGGTCAACGCCAAGGGCATGCCCGTGCCGATGATGAACATCCTGAACGGCGGCGCGCACGCCGACAACAACGTCGACATCCAGGAGTTCATGATCCAGCCGGTCGGCGCCGCCAGTTTCAAGGAGGCGTTGCGCTGGGGGGCCGAGGTTTTTCATGCCCTCAAGGCCGTCCTCAAGGACAGGGGGCTGAGCACGGCGGTGGGCGACGAGGGTGGATTCGCTCCCAATCTGGGGTCGAATTCCGAGGCCGTCGAGGTGATCTTGCAGGCCGTCGACAAAGCGGGCTATCGGGCTGGCGCCGAGGTGACGCTGGCGATCGACGCGGCCGCCAGCGAGTTCCATGACAAGGGAAAGAAACTCTACGTGATGGGTGCCGAAAAACAGGCCGAGAAATCGAGCGACGAGATGGTCGAGTTCTGGACCGGCCTGGTCGGGAAATATCCAATTCTCTCGATCGAGGACGGCCTCGACGAAAACGACTGGGAAGGGCACAAGAAGCTGACCGATGCGCTAGGCGGCCGGGTCCAGTTGGTCGGCGACGACCTGTTCGTGACCAACACGAAGTTCCTGGCGCGCGGCATCGCCGAAGGCTGCGCCAACTCGATCCTGGTCAAGGTCAATCAGATCGGGACGCTGACCGAGACGCTCGACGCGATCGAAATGGCCAAACGCGCCGGCTACACGGCGGTGATCAGTCACCGCTCGGGCGAGACCGAAGACAGCACGATCGCCGACATCGCCGTCGGAACCAACGCCGGCCAGATCAAGACCGGTTCACTGAGCCGTTCGGACCGCGTCGCGAAGTATAACCAACTGCTGCGCATCGAGGCCGAGCTGGGCGAGGCGGCGGTCTATGGCGGAATGAATAACTTTTATAATTTGAAGAAGTGAGGGAGGGTATAGGGTTCAGGGTCCAGGGTTTGGGGTCTTGCAAAACATTGGCCCGCTTCTTCGAATTGTGCTCGTCATTCGCAATCGTAATCGGCGAGTTCCTTCGCTGCCATTCAGATTCAACAATACTCAGGCTAAACCTGGACGAATTGAATTCCAGCGCGGTCTTGCGCTATCGCCACTCTCGTGATTCCTCCCGCATGTTGATTTGACATCCGACCCCGCAACGGGCTATGTTGAGGTTGAGGCGATGTTAGCACGATCGCCGCTTCATTTCCAGGTTAACCGGCCATGAACACCCGCGAACAAGTCATCAATTACGTCCGCCACCTGGTCGACCTGACGTTTCTGGATGACCGCATGCTCGCCGCGCCGACCAAGGTGCAGACGGCTGTCTCGACGGTCTGTAACCTGAAATGCCCGCTCTGTTTGCGCGAGTCGATGGGAATCCGCGAGAACATGTTCATGGATTTCGACCGGTTCTCCGCGCATATCGACCAGCTCGACCGCGCCAGTTGCGTCTCGCTGTTCGGGCTGGGGGAGCCTTTCCTGCATCCGCGGTTCTTCGACTTTGTCGAGCTGTGCAAGAGCCGGCAACTCAGCGTGGCCACCTCGACCCACGGGATGAGCCTGACCTCCGAGGCTCGCGAGCGGATCATCGAATTGGGTCTCGATGATCTACATATCTCGATGGACGGCGCGACCAAGCCGGTCTTCGAGCGGCTGCGCAAGGAGGCGGTCTTCGAAACGGTCGTTGACCAAGTCACGGCCATGGCCCGGCTCAAGACCGAGCGCGGCACGGATCTGCCGCGGCTGAACGTGAACATGACCGTCTCGGCGTATAACGTGCGCGAGGCGCCCGAGATGGTGCGACTGGTTCACCGCATGGGATGCCAATCGGTCTCCTACTCCAGTGCCGTCGCCTATAAGCCTGAGGACGAACACATCGGCGTGCTCGACACGCCGATCTTTGAAAAGATGCTGCAAAAGGCGCAGGTCCTGGCCGAGCGATTGGGTTTGGGCTTCTCGTTCTGGCGCCAGAAAGCCGTGGGCTACCGGCCCGACCTGTTCCAGAGCGGCTCGTCATATGGATGCTGCCAGCTCAACGGCGATATGACGATCGAACGCGACGGCAAAATGAAGATGTGCTGTTACATTGAGGAGGACTTGCAGAACGTTTGGGAGGAAGGGCCGGCGGCCGCGTTCAACGGCGAGCGCATCCGTGGCCAGCGGCGCCACCTGATGGAAGGCCGCGTGCGCACCGAATGCCAGGGTTGCCTCTACCTGCGCGAGCGCACGCCGTTCTGGGTCCAATCGCTCATCAACGAGGCCCGGCGCATTGTCGATGGCAATCACCTGTTGAACGACGCGGACCGCGGCGAGTTGAAAACGCTGCTGACCGAGACCGAGACGCACAAGCTCACGCTCCACCCCCATCACTTATGCCAATCCGAGTCGGCCCAGGGCGGATGCGAACACGAGGGTCTGGCGGTGTATTAGGCCGTACACGATGAAGACGCTCTGAGCCAAATGCGAATGAAACCGATAACGGGAATTCAAGTGCGACCGTTTCTGCTGGCTTGGAACATTTTCGAATTATCAAAAAAGGCGCGTTATGAAACTCGTACCGTTTGATGAGCTAATTTAAGCCAGGTCCCACATCAGGGGCTTGGTTTAATTTTTGAGCTGACCGGCAAGATGGTCGACTTGATTGGTCAGTTCAAGCCATTGAGTTTCATCCTTGGAAATCGCTCTCTCCAAATACTCATAACGGGCATTTCTGTCGGCGGACCAAGTATCCACGTCATTGCTAAAGGCTTGTAAGATTTCTCCGCGCTCTTTGTTGTGTCTTTCAAGCCTTGTCTGGAGCCGTTTGAGCTTTAGGTTCAGCTCGGATTTATGAGCGCGTAACTGATGGATTGTTTTGCGTTCGACCTGCTTTTGTGTTGTTGTTTTTAGCTTGGGTTCCGTGTTCTCTTGAGCCTCTTCGCGCACTCTGCGTTCCATGCTGTAAACGTACTCCTCATAATTTCCGCAATAGCGAACAACCCTCCCTTCATTCACTTCGACAATTTGTGTCGCGAGCATATTCACAAAGGTCCTGTCATGACTGATAAAGAACAAGGTTCCGTTGAATTCCTTCAACGCTTTGCCGAGCGCCTCAACCGTTTCAAAATCCAAATGGTTTGTGGGCTCATCGAACAGCAAGACAGCGCTTTTTGTCAGCAGGAGTCCGGCCAAACAGAGGCGGGCTTTTTCACCACCGCTTAAGACGGAAACTTGTTTCTTAACATCATCTCCCTTAAAAAGAAAACTTCCCGCAAGATCGAGAATATCCTGACTGGTCACAGAAGCGGCGGCCATTCTGGAAAGGTGATCAAGCACGGTTCCATTCGGGTCCAGAGTCGAAAAAACATGTTGCGCGTAATAAACCACTTCCAATTCATAACCCCATTTGAAAACTCCGCCCTTGGTCGGCAAATCATTGGCAATGGTTCTCATGAATGTTGTTTTGCCCTGCCCATTGTCACCTAGAATAGCGACATGAGCACCTTGATTGAATTCCATTTCGATCCTGCTCGCAACCAAATGATCCGGATACCCAATTGACAGGTTATTGCAGAGAAATGCCGTGGAGTTGCGCTTTTCCACATTGGGAATCTTAATACGTACTCTCCCTAGCGAATGCGTCGTATCGATGGTTTTGAGTTTGGCTATTTGTTTCAGCTTGGATTGCGCCTGACTTGCCTTTGATGCCTTTGCCCGGAAGCGGCTCACAAACGCCTGCAATTGCTTTTGTTTGGCGACAACCCCCTTATTGTAACTTTCGGTGATTTCCGCCTGTTCCTCTTTAAAAATCAAATATTGCTCCACATTGCCTGGATACAAATTACATGAAGCATTTTCGATTTCCAATGTATGCTTGCATGTTTTAATCAAGAACTCCCTGTCATGCGAGACAACGAGAAAACCACCGCGATAATCCTGAAGACATTTTTCCAACAGAATCAAGGTCCTAAGGTCCAGGTAATTCGTCGGCTCATCGAGGATCAAAAAGTTGGGGTCTTTCAAAAGCATTGCCGTCAATTTGACGCGCATTCTAAAGCCCCCTGAGAGCTCACCCACGGCAGACTCAAGCATCGCGCTGTTGAGCTGAAAGCGGGAGGCGATTTTACCGCATTGCCATGCTTGCATACCGGTATAACGGACAAGGAAGTCGATGACCAGCTCATCCAGGGAATAGGGGTCATGCTGTTCCAGATATGCGGGACGAAAATCCACGCTTTTTCGGACTTCACCGCTGTCCTGCTCTTCGTCGCCGGTGATGATTTTGCAAAGTGTGGACTTGCCGGCGCCATTGCGGCCAATCACGCCAACCTTTTGATCTGCGCCAAAAGCGACACTGACATCATCGAGGATAACTTGCGGCCCATAGGCCTTGTTGATATTGCTGAGCTGTAATAGTGTTTTCACGGGCGATCAGTATAGGGCATTTCGGACAGAGGTTCAACTACCGGATGAAGGAGCGCGAAGAATGCAGATATCCTTGGGGGTGGGGTTTCACCCGCGCTGCTGGGCCGCCTTGACCAGCCGCTCGCGCGCACGAATTGGTTAGCCGCGCCTCCGTCGGAAATGGCACGTGCTTCTTCTGCACGGCCGATTCCTCGTTGACCCGAGAGAGCTGACTGGACTTGATCGCTTTAAGGATCGGTTCGGCGTCGTCGGGGCCGAAGATGATCGTCGAGCCGACGATGTCGCCCATGAACTCCAGGTCGCCGGTCGTGATGTCCATTTTTAGCTCCGAGCCGTCCGTGAGTTCGTAGGTTCGCTTGGCCTTGGGCACCAGGCCGATCGCCGTGAGATGTTTGTCCGGAACGAGGGAATCGATCGCGCCGGTATCCACAAGGAAAAGGCCTTCCCAGAAACGTTCAGGGTCCGCATGGGCAGGATCGTGCCAATCCATTTTTGTGGCGATCCACGGTGAACCTGAGCCGATGCCGAATTGACAAGGCCGATCCCACCGGATTATGGTTGGCGTCAAACTTGGGGTTTAATAGCGCGACCTCGCGAGAGCGAGCGGTTCGGCAAAGGGGACGCGTCGCCATTGTGGGTAAGGTTGGAGCACTGATGGGTCATTGGGTCCTGCGGAACGCGATTTGTCTCATCGTGCTTGTCGCGGTCGGCTTGGCCGTCTATTTGGCTTGGGTGTTTCTTCCGTTTGGATTTTACGCGATAGGTGGGATCGGCTGGATCGCGATGATGCTGGCCGGCCCGCTCCTCCTGACGGACCTTGAAAAACGGATCAAGATACGGCAAGCTGGGAAGCCCGAATCTATACGGAGACACGCTCCGCTGACAGTTTTGAAATGGTTTATTCTGTGTTGGGGTTTCATGGGTTTTGTCCGGTAATTTGTAGCAAAGACGTGAATGAATGAATAAAGGCGAAGGGTGTGAAGATTGGGCGACATGGGTGAGAACGTGATGAAAAGGATTATCATCCTCGGCGACGGGATGGCGGATGAGCCGGTCGAGCAATTCGGCGGACGGACGCCGCTCCAGGCCGCGCGCAAGCCCAACATCGACCGCATCGCGCGTGAGGGGCGCACCGGGATGTTCTGTTCGCTGCGGCCCGATCTGCCTTCGGGCAGCGCGGTGGCCAACCTGGGGGTGATGGGCTACGACCCCTACGAATGTTTTCAGGGCCGCGGGGTGCTCGAGGCGGCCAGCATGGGCGTCGAGGTCGGCGACGGCCAGATGGCGATGCGCTGCAACCTGATCTGCATCGAGAACGGCCGGATCAAGAACCACTCGGCGGGCCACATCGGTTCGGCGGAGGCCGCCGAGCTGATCGCGATGCTCGAAGCCGAACTGGGCGGCAACGGGCTGCATTTCTATCCGGGGGTCAGTTATCGTCACCTGATGGTGGCCAAGGGGTTGGATCCGCGCGTGGACTGCGCGCCGCCGCACGACCACCCCGGCGAACCGGTCGCCGACCTGCTGATCCGGCCCGAGAACGACGCGGCACGCGCAACCGCCGATCGGCTCAACGAACTGACCGAGCGCTCGCGCGAACTGCTGGCCGAGCACCCGATCAACGTCCGCCGCCGCGCCGAGGGCAGGGACCCGGCCAACTCGGTCTGGCTGTGGTCGCCCGGCGTGCGGCCCAAGATGTGGACGTTCCGCGAGCGGTTCGGGGTAAGCGGGGCGGTCATCTCGGCGGTCGATTTGATCCGGGGGCTGGGGGTATACGCCGGCCTGGAGAAGATCGTGGTCGAGGGGGCGACCGGCCTGTGGGACACCAACTACGAGGGCAAGGCCCAGGCGACGCTCGATGCGCTCGACCGCGTCGATTTCGTCTACACCCACGTCGAGGCCCCCGACGAGGCCGGTCACGAGGGCAACGCCGAACTGAAGCTGCGCACGATCGAAGATCTGGACCGGCGGCTGGTCGGGCCGATCCTGGAAGGGCTGGAGCGTCGTGGCGAGCCGGTCGCCGTCGCAGTCCTGCCCGACCATCCCACGCCCGTCGCCAAACGCGTCCACACGCGCGCCCCGATCCCGTTTGCCATCCGCGCCCCGGGCCTGGAGGCCGACTCCGTCCAGGTCTACGACGAGCAGTCCTGCCAGGCGGGGGCGTTCGGGCAGCTCGAAGGCGACCAGTTCATCCGGGCCGTTTTTGGCCAGCTGGACCCGGTGACGAGGTAGACGAACGGATAAACCCCGCCCCAAGCGCGGTGGAACCGTAAGCTGCGGCTTGATCTCCGGCTTCTCCGCAAGTATACAATGATAGTGTGGCGGGCGAATCACCTTGGCGAGTGGTCCCAGGTGGATTCGGCTCCCCATGCCGAAGTGGCGGAATTGGCAGACGCGCACGGTTCAGGTCCGTGTGGGGGCAACCCCGTGGAGGTTCGAGTCCTCTCTTCGGCACCATTCTCCTCCTTTCATACCGTATTCTCCCAAAACGGAATCCCTGTCTTGAGCCCTCGAACCCCGCCTGATTTCACTGGCGGTTCGAGGTGCCCGCCGTCTCGACCCGGTCTTGAAATCGCTCGCGGTACCGCCGGCGGGGAGCTAAGCTGCGGCTTGTGAACCCTCCGGACTCCCAGCGCCTGTTCGGCGCGCGCCACTGGCTGTGGCTGGTGCTCTTCAGCGTAGCCTGCGTATTTGTCACGAAGTCGCAGTGGTCGCGTGGATACATCGATTTCGGCGACGGCAATTATATGTACATCTCCCGGCGCATCGCCGAGGGGATGACGCCCTATCGCGACATCCTGATCCCCCAACCGCCGTGCCATTTATTTGTCGGGGCGCTGGTCGTTCAACTTTCAAAGGCGTTTGATCAGCTCACGCCGATCCTGTTCTTTCGCGGATTCAGTCTTGGGCTGCATCTGGTCACCTTCTGGCTGGTGGTTGCGTTGGCGTTCAAGGCTTGGAGGAGGGCTTCGACGGCGCTGCTTGCCGGCGTGATCTTCCTGTGGCTACCGATCGGTTTTAAGTGGTCGCTGGGCTATCAGTCCGAGCCGCTGGAGATCTTTTTTTTGCTGTTGATGGTGATCTTCGCGTTGCGCGGGAGCGTCATTGGGGATCTTTGCGCCGGCTTGTTCGCCGCCTTGGCCGCGCTGACCAATGCCACGGCCGCGCCGTTCCTGTTGGTGATGATCCTCTTCATGTTTCTCCACGCTCCGATGCGGGCCCTGCGGATGTCGGTGGCGTGTCTTGTGCCGGCCGGCGTGGTGACCGCCGCGCTGCACGTCTGGACCGAGGGGGCGTTCCTGCAAAACGTCGTCCTCAACCAACTCGGCACTTATCCGCCCGGTATCTGGAAATACGCGATGTATAAGCTCTTCGGCGCGGGTCAGGCCGTCTCGACCGTCCTGTACCTCGAAGGCGGGTTCGTCATCGTCGCGTTGCTCGGATTGTGGCGTTTCCTGCGCAAGAGCCCCCTCGAACCGATGAACCGCGCCGCCCTGGGCTGGTTTTTCATCGCGACGCTGTGTTCGATCGTCTACGTGACCAAGGGGGGGACGATGGACTACATCTTTTCGCTGGCCGATCCGGCCGTGGCGATCCTGGCCGCCGGCGAGCTGGTGGCGTGGGAGCGGCGCTGGCGGGCGACGGCCGTGATGGAGCCGGGGGTCGGGCTGGGTCTGGGATCGATCCCCTATATCGTCCCCAAGGTGACCGCCGCCGCCGTGCTCGCGGGGTTCGCCCTGGGTCCCGCCATCTTTTTCCATCTGGGTCTGGCGCATCAGCGGTATTACGAGCTGGACGAGATCGGGGTGGCCAAGGTGCGACGGGTGGTTCACACCTACAGCCAAGCCGATGAGCCGATCTTGGCGCCGCCCTTTTACGCCGTCGACGCCAACCGCCGCCTGTGGGGCGAATACAGCGAACTGTTCATCTGGACCCGCAAGTACGATCATGCCCGGGAAATCGACGATCCTGAAGGGGAGGGCTGGCGCAAGGCGAGGGAGATGGCCGAAGCCATCGGCGGGCGGCGCATCCCGCTTGTCATCCTCGAGATGGACCAGACCGGGCGCATCTCCGAAGTGATGACCGCCCTGCAAGACCACTACCTCCCGATCAAGCCCGATGGCGAGGCGTTCTTGATGTGGACGAATAACACCAAACTGGCCTTCTTTCGGCCCACCGATCAACCCGAGGACGACCAGGGCGGCCAAGAGCGCGCCGGCCAGTGGGAGCTGTTTAAACTGGAGCTGATCCAGGTCTATGGTCAGGTGGTGCAGGGCCGTTATGGGGGATGGTATCATCATATGCCGTCCGCCCCCGGTGCGTCGGCTGAGGCGTCCGACCCAACGGAACCCGGCGATGAGTGAGGATTGGCAGTTTCAGACCGCTTCGACCGACGGGGACCTGATGGAGGTGGTCAACGAGCGCGACGAAGTCATCGGGTTGCGCACCCGGCGTCAGGTCCACGTCGAGCACCTCCTGCATCGGTCGGTGCAGGTCTGCCTTGTTGACGGCGAAGGCCGCATCTGGCTCCAGCTACGCGGGGCCGGCAAGGACGCCTTCGGGGGCTGCTGGGACCTGGCGGCGACCGGTCACGTGGATCCGGGCGAAACCTACGACCAGGCCGCGCGGCGCGAGTTGATCGAGGAGCTGGGGATCGACGCGAGGCCCCAATCCATCGGCCAGACCCCCGCCTCGCCGGCCACGGGCCATGAATTCCAGCACTATTACGTCCTGCGCTGGGAGCGGCCCATCGAGGATTTTAACCGCGACGAAATCAAACACATGCGAGTGTTCACGGCGGATGAAATCCATGACGCTCTGCAAGTTTCCCGTCCAGGTCTCAGGATGACCCCAGGCGTCGCGCACGTTCTGCCCGTCTTGCTCCAGTGGGCCGAATCAAACGGGCGCCCGGCCGACTCCCCAGACCATCACCGCTTTTGATGTCAAGTCCCACAGACACCCCGACCGGCGGTCCGCCGCGCCCCCGCCCTCGGGATCACCTTGTTCTTCGCCTGGAGTGGCTGGTCCAGTTCGAATGGCTGCTGGTTCTGACCGCATTGATCACGGTGATCCTCGTTTTCCCGCTGCGGCTCAAGGACGAATGGCTGGTCCGTCTCGCGGTGTTCTGGACCCAGGAGCCAGGGTGGCTGCCCCGCTGGACGGGGGAGCAGTTTCGATGCTTCCTGAACCTGTTTCACTCGCCGCTGGCGATCAAGGGGGCGGTGGCGGGCATCGCGATGGTGGGCTTCATCGCCGCGTACCTGGGGCGGCTGTGCGTGGGGCCTGTATTGGATGAGGACCGGCCCGCGCGTGGATCCGCGCTCGGACGGTGGGCCTGGTCCAGCGTGCTGCTTTTCTTCGGCTGGGCGGCGCTCTCGGCCGCCTGGAGCCCCACCCCGCGCCAATCGATCGAGGCCCTCTACTGGGTCGTCCTGTATGGTTCGTTCATCTATCTACTGGTTCGACGCGGGTTGTTGCCCGGCGAGGCGCGGCAGCTGGGCGTGACCATGGTCCTGCTTGGCTCGATCGTCATGCTGGTCCTGTTTCTGCAGTCCATGCCCATCTTCGGCGGCAAAATTTTCGCGGTCATGCACCGCTTCCAGAACGTGCGCAACGTCTACGGATCGCTGATGGGCCACAACACGGCGGTCGCCTCATTCTTGCTGATGACGGTCTTCCCCGCGCTGGCGTTTCTGCTGACCTCGATGTCCCGGCTCCGGCGCATCGCGGCGGGTCTCTATTTGGCACTGGTGACCTACGCCGTCCTGATCGTCCAGAGTCGCGCGATCTGGCTATTGGGACCGATCTTGGTTCTGCTGGCCCTTCGATCGGCCCTGCGGGGGACCGGGTCGTGGCGCGCGACATGGACGCCGACGCTACTACTGGGGGTCCTGGCGTTGATGTTGGTTTCGCAACTCGTCGACCGCCCGTGGAACCCGTTCTTCATTCGGGACAACCCGCTGGCGGCGCGGCTGCACGCCCTGTCGGCCGAAGGGCTGCGTCGGGAGGCGCGGCTGCGCCTCAACGTGATCGGCCTGACGCTGGTTCCCGAGCGTCCTTTGATCGGTCACGGGCTCTACGCCTACGAGTACATCTACCCCAAGCGTCAGGGCGAATACTTCGTGGAACATTCCGACACGCCTCTGGAGCAGACACCCTTTCGGTCCCATATGGCCCACAACGAGTATCTGCAGGTGGCGATCGACCACGGGCTGATCGGACTGGTGTTGTTGCTCCTGGTCATGGCGGAATTCGCCGCGCGGGGGCGGTTGGCGCGCAAAGGTCTGGCCGGCCACGAGCGACTCCTCCACGAGGCCTTCGGCTGGACCGGCTTGGCGTTCGTCCTGCACGCGGTGGTTGACTTCCCCTTTCATGTCCCGCAACTGGCGTTGCCGGGGATCCTGGCCCTGGCCGCCTGGGGGGGCCTGCGCCCCGAACAAACCGCCCCACCGCAGTCCTCCGCGGCTCCATCTCCGCAAGGCCAAGCGCCTCCGGAGCCCGAGCCGCCGCTGCGCTGGCACGCCGTGGGGCGGTTGTTGGGGGGGATGGCGTGCTTGGGGCTTGCCGCATGGGCCTGCCTGCCGCTGCTGTTCACCGCGCAGTCCGATATGAGCTTCAACCAGGGCCAAGGGTATCTCACGGCCTACCGCAGGTTCAGCGGAGGGTGGTCGCGAGACAAGAAAATCGACAACTTCAAGCAGGCGGCCAGGTTTCTGAACAGGGCGATTCAGATTAAGCCCTCCCAATCCCTGGCGATCCAAAAACTGGCCGAAGCTTATTGGTATTTGGGTGTTATGTATGATGAAGCCGCTCGCAAGGGGAGCGGTGAGGGGGGCGGGATTGATCCCGCGCTACGCGCGCGGGCCATCCAATACCATCAGTCGGCGCTCAAAATGCTCGATCAGTTGTTCGAGGAGATGGACTACCACCTGTTGTACTACCAGCGCGCGCAAGTCTACAAGACGCTCAAGGCGATGGAGGACTACGAGCTCAATCACCAACTTTACCTGCGGGACCTGGAGACGGCCTTGCGCTACTGTCACATCTTTCCGGAGGCCGCCTATGAATTGGCCGAAGTGCTGGCCGTCGATCCCTCGGCCGACCCCGCGCGGGTCACCGAACTACGCCGCTCGATCCTGGATATAAACCTGCATCGGTTTGCGGACTACTATATCGTGCCGGCCAACAGGGCGATTGAATACAAACGCTACGACACCGCCGTCGAACGTTGGGAGGACATCCTGCGGGTCGGTGAAACACCGGCGGACTGGTCGACGATGACGGCGATCGCCAACATGTGGGCCAGCCGGCGCGACCGGGCACTGGAACTGGCCCGTCAGGTCAAGCAACGCGATATCAACGTCTTCTACGGGACGGGGTCGGCCCTGCTCGAGGCGTCACTGGAGGGCGATTGGACGCGTTTGCTCAAGGAACTGAAGAATATTCAGTACACCGAGCCGGAAGAGGTGGTCCGCATGCATCTTGTCGAGCGGGAGGCCCGAAGACGCGCGGGCCTGGGCGATGGACCGAGCCGTTATCCGCGACCCGGCTCGATCGAGCCGGCGCAATGGGACCGGATGCTGGCCGAAGCGCGGCCCATGGTCCTGCTGCATTATTTCGACGACCCAAGCGCGGCGCGCCAAGCGATGGAGGAGCGGCTCCAAATGGAGGGTTGGCCTCAAATCGGTTTTTGGTTGGAGGGTTACTATGTCGCGCGGGCCCAAGGCGACCCGGCGTTCGGGCGGGAATGCATCGAGGAGGCCCGCCAACTCGATCCGAACCACCCGGCCGTTCAGGAATTGGGCCGCTGAATTCGGCGCGGACCGAAGGAGGAACCTGCTGTTTTGCCGGGCGCGGCTCGATCTTGTGGTGAGTTGCGTCCCCCGCGTCCTGGAGGGTGGTCGGACTTGCGTTTATGGATGCCTGCCTCTAATCTGGATCTGGCTTTCGCGCTGCCGTGCAGATCGCTTCCCCGGCGACCGTTGAGTTCAAGCTGTTGGTTGTGGAGGAGTAGTAAGTTGAAAGCGAATCAAGCATCCAAGTTCCCGTTCGCCAGTTGCCGCCTGTTGTTGTTGGCCGGTATCCCTGTCGCGCTCGGGTTGCTGGCCTGTCCGCTACGGCCCTCAAGCGTCGAAGAGGCGCAGGCGGAGATCGACGCCGAGGCCAAAGAGGAGCCGCCACGGGTCATCGAAGTGGGCGAGGTCATTGACCATAGTTTTCCGAGCGACGGGCTCTGGCATCCCTCGTCCTATCTGGTGGCCGATGGGTCCCAGATGGCCTTGCGGCCCACCGGCAATGCCCGTGCGCTTGACGAGAAGGCGATGCGTTATTAAGATCGGCCGCATGACCCACATGCTGCGCGCCGAGCAGCCGTTCACAATTACCGATCCCGGTCGCATCCTTTTTAAGCTGGACCGCGACTTTGCCGGCGAAGTCAAAGGGGACGTGACGGTGCAGATCGAGCGCATCAAATGATCGCCCCCTTTGCCCGCGCGGGAATCCCGGTTTGGACCATCGATGCTCCATGAGCCCGTCTGATCTTTCCTTTCAGCTACCTGATCCGGCCTCTATTCGGATATTGATCGTGGATGACGAGCCGATGCTGCGCTCGGTCGTCCAGGAATTCATGGAATTGCTGGGCTATACGAACTATGCGGTGGCCGGCAATGGTCAGGAGGCCTTGGAGGTCCTTCGCGTCCAGCCGATCAACCTGATGCTGAGCGACATTCGCATGCCGGAAATGGAATTGGAGGACGTGCTCAAGCATACGAATCATGAGTTTTCGGACCTGATCGTGATCGCGACCTCCGGCTATTCGGATTTTCAAAGTGCTCAACATATTCTGGAGAGCGGGGCGCATGATTTTCTCGATAAACCGCTGAACCTGGACGCGCTGGAATCGGCGCTGACCTGGAATGTCGAGCGCCGTACGCTGTTCGATCTCAGCGGTTCGTTGATCGGCAAGACCGACCCAAACACTGCCCCCCACCGCGACGGCCCGGCCATCGGCGAGCTGCTCCAGGTCCTCGAGCAACAGATCAAAAGCTTTCCCTATCACGTCAAGCACTGCGTGCGCGTTTGCCGACTGGCGGAGGAATTGGATTTGCGGTTGGACCCCGGGGCGGTCGCGGATTTTAAAATCGCCGCGCTGTTGCATGAACCCGGCCTGGGATTCCTGATGAATTCGTTGTGCATGCTGCCCCGGCCGTTGGAGTCCGAGGAAGTGCTCCTGATCCATGACCATGCCTCGTTTGGGGGCTGGCTGGTCTCCAAGACCTTGGGCCGGCCTGAATTCGAGACGATCATCGGCCGCCACCTCGTCTGGCGGGGGATCACCGAGCACCCCGTGGAGGGCTACCCGACCGAAGAGAGACTGGCCGTCTGGCTGGGGGTGCTAAATCTGATCGATGGCTGTCTGCGCTGGTGGCCCGACCGACCGTCGTTCAAAATCGCGACCCTTCAGGCTTCCCTGCAGCAGCGTCATCATCGGCATCCGAATCCCGCGCTGGAAAGTCTGTTGGATCAGTGGGAGAGTGTGGTCGCATTCTACGAGAGTGCCGAGGTGGCCAGGCCCTGAGGCGGCCTGCCCCTATCAATAAGCAGTGGGGGGATCGCTCGAATGAATGGAGCGCGGTACGTTTAACGGGAGGCGAGGATTTGAGTTTAAGTCGAATAGAATCAGTTATTGATGTGTTAATCTTGGCAGGGGCGGGGGTGAGGCGGATCCAAGGATCGTGAGTACTCCGGCGGTTGGTGTTTTCATCAATTCTGTATATACTCCCATTTCGACAAGCCCGCCTCTGCTCGGGATTGTTTTACCCGCCTCTGACCGTCCCCCGGGATCGGAGTGCTCTGAGGTGTTATTAAAAGCGCATCGGCTGGGACCCCATGGCTAATTCTTTGTTCCGATTTACCAGGCGAACAGGTATGATTCCGCCACGTTCTCGGTCGGATCGATCGGGAATCCCTGGTTTGCGTGGTGGCACTTAAGAGAAAGGATTGTCAAGGATGTTCGATCGTTTTGGAAACTATAGCCAACGGCTGAGCCGGTCGCGAATGCTGCTTTTCCCGTGCGTGTTGTTGGGCGCGCTGTTTTGGACCGGTCAGGCGGCCGCGCAACTGATCCGCATGAAGAGCGCCCAATTTGATCCGATCGAATTGGCGGCCGCGGGGAAACCCAAGGTGGACGAAGCACCGCTCGGTTCGGGTGAGAAGCGGGTCGTGCTGATCCAATGGGAAACAGCGATTTCCGAGGACAAACTGACGGTGCTGACCGATGCGGGGTGCGAACTGTTGATGTACGTCCCCGAGCAGGCCTACATCGTGATGCTGCCCCCGTCGCTTGATGCGCAAGGCCTCACGCGCAAATCGAGCGCGGACGATACCACCGCCCCGCGTTGGGTTTCCCCCCTGGCCACTGACTGGAAACTGGACCCCAAGGCGAAACTGGCCTTGAGGGGCCGCACGAAAACAGCCGGTCGCCCCCAAAAGGGCGCCGCCGCCGCCACTACCGCCGTCCCCGACACCTATTACGTCCAGTTCGCCCACACGGGTGCCAAAGACCGAGTCAAGCAGAAGATTACGAGTCTGGCTCGCTGGGCAAAGCTGCATTGGAGTGCCGAGAATTTCGAGACCTGGCGGGTCGAGGCGCCGGCCGAAGCCATTGAGGAGCTGGCCCTGGAAAACAGCGTCTTGTGGATTGAGCCGTACTATCCGATTGAGATGCACGGAGAACGGGGCGCGCTGGCGGGCGCCGGTCAGGTCGATTTTTCAGGCGCGTGCGTGGTAGGGGCCGGCGGGGGGTACCAGCAATGGCTCGATAAGGTGGACCTGAGCGGGGAGGGTGTCATCGTCCAGGTGATGGACGACGGCTTGTCGCGGGGCGACTTCTCAAACGACTCCGAAACGGCCCACGAAGACATCATCGGACGCATTGTCGGGATTGAGAACGCCACCGAGGACCCCCTGGGCAACAGCACCGGGGGCCATGGTCACATCAATGCATCGATCATCATGGGTCGGCCCTTGGCCGGTGGCGGCGTTGTTGATAGAGACGGTTACCTGGTGGGTCAGGGCGTGGCCCCCAACGCATCGGTTTTTGCTACCAAGATCTTCCGCAACGCCGGGGATTTCGATATCGGGGACCGTCCGTTCGATAGCCTGGTCAGCAGCGCCTACAACGGCGGCGCGCGCATCTCCTCCAATTCATGGGGCTCGTCGAGCGCCAGGGGCGATTACACCGTCGAATCCCAGCTTTTCGACAAGCTGACGCGCGACGCCGATGCGATCCGGACCGGTCAACAGGAGATGACATTCTTCTTCTCGGCGGGTAACTCGGGGCCGCCGCGGCGTGATAGTAATGAAGTTTCCACAATCGGTTCGCCGGCAACGGGCAAGAATGTTATCAGCGTCGGGGCCGCCGAGAATTGCGACGCCGACGGGACCGACCGCTCGGGCATCTCACCGGAACTGTCCAACGATATCCGTGACATCGCCATTTTTTCCAGTCGCGGGCCGACCCTGGACACCCGGATTGCGCCCACCTTAATCGCCCCGGGGACGCACGTGGCCGGCGCGGCCTCGGATGATCCGGGCTACGACGGCTCGGGCGTGAGCGGTCGGGCCGAGGTCGAGCCCGGCGAGGCTCCCGGCGCCGTGATCTATTTTCCCGCCAACCAAACCCACTACACGCGCAGCAGCGGTACGAGTCATTCCTGTCCCCTTGCCGCGGGTGCGGGCGCATTGTTTTACGAATATTTTACAAGGAAGCAAGGACGCCCGCCCAGCCCGGCCATGATCAAGGCCGCTCTGGTGGCCACGGCCTCCGATCCTGTCGGCGGCCGGCGCAATGATTTCGTTTCCGAGTTTCCCACCGAGATATTGGAGCATGTCCCGAACGGCGACGCCGGTTGGGGCCGTGTCGACCTGGAGGACCTGGTTGCGAGCGAACCCCTCCAGTTCGCGCTGGACCAGGATTTGGTGCTCACCGGTTCGGGTCAGGGACTTGTCCAAACCGTTCAGGTGGTCGACTCAAGCAAGCCCCTGAAGGTGGTGGTGGCGTGGACGGACCAATTCGCTTCGCTGTCCGCCGGGGATACATTGGTCAACGACCTCGACCTGCGCGTGATCGATCCCAACGGCCTCATGTACCGGGGCAACAAGTTCGTGGACGGCCGCTCGACGACCGGCGGCCTGCCCGACCGCTTCAACAACATCGAAGCGGTCTTCATCGAAAACCCGCCCAAGGGGCTTTATTCGGTGGCGGTCGAGGCGGCGCAGATCAACGGCGATGCGCTTCCGGGCCAGGGCGGGCCGCTGGAGCAGGACTTCGCGCTGTTCGTCCAGAACGCCGCCGCTCAGACGCGCCAAGGCGTGGTGAGATTTTCCGAAATCGGTTACGCGTGCAACTCGCGGGTCGATGTCCAGGTGAGTGATCAGGACCTGATCGGCACCGGGCAGGTCTTCGTCAATTTGAGAAGCCAGATGACCGGGGACGAGGAAGGACTGTTCCTGAGCGAGGTTGATCCACCTTCGGGGATTCTCGCCTTCGACATGGCGCTCAACGACAATCCCCAGGCGACGGTCGGCGATGGTCAGTTGACGGTGCGGCACGGCGACACGATCAGCGTGACTTACATCGACCAGACGGTGGGAGCCGACGGCCAACCTTTGGTGTCGATCGACACGGCCGGCATCGACTGTGTCGATCCCAATCTGGTCTCCCAGGAAGTGATTAACATCGCTCAATCCTCGGCCAGCATCCGGATCGTCTCGGACGAGCCGGTATCGGTGCGGGTCCGTTTCGGGGAAACGTGCGAGGAGCTGAACCGCGCGGCCGCATCCAACACGCTGCTGACCACGCATGTTATCGATTTGGCCAACCTTGCGGAATGCGCCCCCGTCTTCTATGACATCACAATAATCGACGAAGCCCTCAACACCTCCCAGTTCAACAACAACGGATCGTGCTTCGTTTTCCAAACGAACTTAATCGAATCGCAAGACATCTTCGTCGATCCGATTATTTCGGAACAAACCCCCAACTGGAGCCATCTCGCGCGGATGGGTTCCGATGACTGGATCACCACTCCCTCCGAATTCTTCAATAATACGCCCGACACATGGTTTAGCCCGAGCCAGGACCGCTCGAGCGACACGGTGCTCATTACGCCCGAAGTCAATCTGCTCCCCGGCTCGGTCCTGGAGTTCTGGCACACCTTTGAATTCGAGGAACTCTCGCCTGGGTCGGGCTTCGACGGCGGCGTGCTCGAGATTTCGGTCGACGGGGGCGCGAGATGGTCGGATTTGGGGAGCTTCATTACCCAAGGCGACTATAATGCGGTTTTGACCTCAGGCACCTTCAATCCCCTCGCGGGTCGCCTCTGTTGGAGCGGCGGCACGTTCCGCAAGATGACGCCCGTGCGGGTAAACCTGGCTCCGTTCGCCGGCTCAAAGGCGCGGATACGCTTTCGCCTGGGGACCGATTTCGATAATTTCATGCAAGAAGAGGCCGGTGGTTGGCATATCGACGATGTCAGGGTCTTCACCGAACTGGAGAGCGTGTGCGTGGGCGAGTTGGCCGACCTGAGATTGGATGTGGACGGGATCAATTGCAACATGACCAGCCTGCGCTTTACGCTCAGCGACGTGGACCTCTCGGAACAAAATGGGGGCATTCCCACGACGTTCCGGCTTGCATCGACGACCCAGCCCGAATCGGCGCCCGTCTTCCCGATCGATCTGGTGATGACTGATCCGATGGGAAAATGGGAGGGCTTTCTGACGCTGTCGTCGGGCAGCACGCCCACCAGCTTGCGAGTGGCCGATGTGCTCGAGATCGCCGAAGGGGAAGAGCTGAAGTTGACTTACGAGGACCGAAACGTCGGCGGCAAGCCCGCCATTGTTGAAGCCGCCGCCGCGTTGGATTGCACCGCGCCCAACTTGATCTCCACGGTGCCGGTTAACCTTGAGTTCGAGATCGCGACCCTGCGTGTTGAGGCCGATGAAGACGTGTCGGTCATCATTTTCTACGGAACCGATTGCGGGAACCTGACCTCCTCGGTGACGCGCGAGATCGTCGCTCCGGTCATATTCATCGGCCTGCCGGGCTTGGAGTCTTGCACCCCATACTTCTATGAGGTGGTCTTGATCGATAAGGCGAACAACGGGGCCGTCTTCGACAACTTCGGTCAGTGCTTTGGCTTCAGCACGCGCGAGCGGGCCGTGATCAGCGATGATATGGAACCCATCCCCTCAGTGCCTTGGGAAACCGCCGCCGCGCAGGGCCCCAACGACTGGAAGGTGATTTTCTTCTCCGGGGCGAACTCTCCCTTCCGCACGTGGTTCAGCCCCGATATCGAGTCGGTCAAAGACGCCTTCTTGATTACGCCGCCCTTCGATATCACGGCCGACACGACTCTCAGCTTCTTCCATACGTTCGCTCTGGAGCGGGGTTTTGACGGCGCGGTGCTCGAGATCTCCCGAGACGGTGGTCAATCCTGGCAGGACTTGCAGGCGCGTATCACGGAAGGGAATTACAACGGGTCGATCTCGACGCAGTTCGGCAGCCCCATCGCCGGGCGCCCGGCTTGGACCGGGGGCGACGTGACCGACTCGATGCGTCGGGTGAGTGTCGATTTGAGCGGCCTGGTCGGCAAGAACCGACTGGTGCGCTTCCGCATCGCGACCGACATATCCGAGGCGATCGGGGGCGGCGGGTGGTACATCGACGACTTCGAGATCGTATTCTCACGTGATTGCCCGCTCGGGCTGCCCGACGCGCCCATCCTGCTCAAACCGCTCGATGGGGCCGTGGGCATCCCGTTCAATGATCCGTTGTCGCTCGATTGGAGCGACGTGGCTAATGCCGACCGTTATGTGGTCCGCTGGGGCACGAGCCCGGATACGACGCGGCTGCTCGACGAGGTGCCCCAATCCTCGAGCTTCTTCCCGTTCACCGAAGCCTTCTCGGGCCAGCGCATTTATTGGCGTATTCTGTCCGTGAACAGCTTCGGCTCGGCATCGAGTGCCCCGAGCAGTTTCGTGATGGAAGCGGTCGATCCCGACCGCGTGGCCAACCAAATAATCGGGCTGAATCCGGGACTGACGAAAGTCGAGAGCGATGCCGTGGACTTCGATCGTAACGGAACGCTGGCCATTGACGATCTGATTCAGGCCGTGAATGTCTCCAACCAACAAGAATGATCAATCGCTTTTCATGACCTCGGGGGATGCCACTGGCGTCCCCCTTTTTTCAAGCCCGTGGCCGTTGAGGAGCGACGAATGCAGGACCTGCGGATAGCTTTGGCTCAAATCACCTGTCCCGTTGGTGAGTTGGCCGCAAACGTGGAGAAACATTGCCAGTTCGCCCGGCGGGCGGCCGACGGCGGTGCCCGGATCATCTGCTTTCCCGAATGCTCATTGACCGGGTACCCGAAATACACCGATGAGCGGATGCATGGGTTCGCGCAACCTTTGGATGGGGAGCTGGCCCAACAGATGGTGGCGTTGTGCGCCGAGACGGGCCTGCTTGTTTTGGCCGGCATGATCGAGCAGGGAGCGGACGGCGTCCTCTACAATACGCAATTAGTCGCGGGCCCCGAGGGCGTCGTCGGGGCCTATCGCAAGACCCACATCAGCGACCTGGAGGGTGCCTTTTTCGGGGCGGGTGACAAACTTGAAGTTTTCTCGCACGAGCGGGCGAACTTCGGCGTCTTGATATGCTACGACAATCACTTCCCCGAGGCGGCCCGAACCCTTGGCTTGAGGGGCGCGGAGGTCCTTTTCTGCCCCTACGGCTCGCCGGGTCCCTGCAGCCCGGAGGGCTACGAGGCCAAACAGACCCGTTGGCTGCGCTACCTGACGGCCCGGGCCTTGGATAACAGCCTCTACGTGGCCGTCGTGAATCACATCGGTCAGAGCGGATATCCGCGGGAAGAGCCCCTCACCGATACGCCCCGGCCCGAAGATACCCACGTCGGAGTCCGCGAGTATCCGGGTGGTTCGATGGTGCTCAACCCCTGGGGCCAGAAGATCGCCCGGGCGAGCGTGGGGACCGAGGACCTGTTGATCGTCGACCTGGAGGCCCAAACAATGAGGGAAAAGCGCGAGGATGAATTACAATACTTCGAGCGATTTCGGCGGCCCGATCTCTATGGCGAGCTAACCCGCGTGGTGAAGGTGTAGGTCCGGCGGGCCGATGCTGCCCCAAGCCGGGTTGGAAACTGAACACACAGAGGGACAGACGGATGGGTGAACTGACCGCTGAACAGTTGGAAGAACTTCGAGCTATCGATTCACCAACCATCGCCAACGCGATCGAGAAGTTTGAAGTTCGCGACCCGACCGAGGGTTATGCCTCGATGAAACTGCGCTGTCTTTTCCCTGATCTGCCTCCGGTCGTCGGTTACGCCGTCACGTGCACGGTGGATAGCACGAGGCCCGGCAAAGGGGATCCGACGCATTATCCGAAGCTGCTGCGGGCGATCGATGCCGCGTCCAAACCCGCCGTCGTCGTGATGAAAGACATTGGTCCCAGCCCCCAGAGGAGTTGCCACGCCGGAGACGTCATCGCCTCGATCCTCCAACGCTTGGGAGTGGCGGCCGTGGTAACCGATGGCGGGGTGCGCGACCTGGTCGGCGTGCGCCGGCGGGCCCCCGGTTTCCAGATGTTCGCGCCGGGTGAGGTCGTTTCCCACGGCACCCCCTCGCTCGTCGAGGTCGGGATGACCGTTTCGATTTACGGCTTGAGGGTTCGCCCCGGAGACATCCTGCACGGCGACGCGAACGGGCTGGTGACCATCCCCCGCGCCATCGCGGGGGCGGTCGCGGCCGCGGCGCGGGAGGTCTGGCAAAAGGAGTCGGAAATCATCGATTCACTCAAGGATCCGGACTTCACGCTGGAGTCGCACATAAGGAAGTATTGGAGTTAATCTTCATGGAGCATTGATCGCGGAAAGTAGGCCCGCGGCGCAGAGACGGGCGTGATGGGCCCCTCGATTTTCCGCGCGGTTGGATATTAAACGGTGAGATGGGTCCGAACATGAGGTCACGAACAGTGCGAAACGCGAAGAGATCGTTCCCCGAATTGCGCGGGCGGGTGGTGTTGTGCGTCTTGCTCCTCTTGGCGCAACTGAACACCCCATCGCCGGCCGATGAAGCGCCGACGGAACCGGGCGGTCAAGATTCGGTCACGCAGTCCGCGCCGGCTGAAAAGGCCGAAGACGCCGAGCAGGCTGAAGAGGCAAAGGCGGTTGAACAGACTGAAGATGGCGAGCAGGTTGAGAAGGACGAAGATACCGAACAGGCCAAACAGGCTGAAGAGG
This sequence comes from Candidatus Sumerlaeia bacterium, assembly GCA_963580245.1. Lineage (GTDB taxonomy): Bacteria > Sumerlaeota > Sumerlaeia > MVZB01 > MVZB01 > CAUZJO01. Next base: position 33,714 of record CAUZJO010000007.1, read on the forward strand.
CCAAGGAGGTTGAACAGGTTGAACAGGTTGAACAGGCGGCAAAGTCCCCCTCCGTGATCGCCCATTTTCACTTGAGCGGGATGCTGACCGAGACCCCCTTCGAGGACCCGTTCGGGTTCTCCGCGGGGCAGGCCACCTCACTTCAAGACTTGCTGCTGCGGCTCAACAAAGCGCGTAAAGACGATTCGATCGACGGCGTCGTGCTGACCTTCGACATGATGTTTTTCGGGCTTGGTCAACTCGAGGAACTGCGCAAGGCGTTGATGGCCTTCCGCAAGGCGGACAAGCCGGTCTTCGTCCACACGGGGAGCATGACCACGCCCGTCTACGCGTTGCTCTCGGCCGCGTCCGATCTGTCGATGGTTCCGCAGTCCGACTTGTGGTTGGTCGGGTTGTATGGCGAATCGCTTTACGTCAAGGGCTTGCTCGACAAGATCGGCGTGCAGGCCGACATGATGAGCATGGGCGCGTATAAATCGGCGGCCGAGATGTTGACGCGCAAAGGCCCCAGTGAAGAGGCCGAGGAAAACCTGAACTGGCTGCTCGACGATCTGTACTCCACGCTTGTCCACATGATCGCCGACGGACGCGGCCTGGATCCGAAGCAGGTGCGTGACCTGATCGACGACGCCCCCTTCCGGGCGCAGCGGGCCCTCGAGGTTGGATTGGTCGACGCCATCGAATATCGCGACGATTTCATGGCCCGCATCCGGGAGACGTTTGGCAAGGACGCTCGGATTAACAACCGTTACGCCGTGAAGAAGGGACCCAAGATCAACTTCGCCAACCCGTTTGCCTTTTTCTCGGTCTTTGGGGAGATGGCCCGCAAGCGTCAGAAGGGGGGCAAAAACAAGGTGGCGCTGATTTACGTCGAAGGAGCAATCATGCTCGGTCATGGCCAGTCTGGGCCGTTTGGTCAGGCCGAAGGGGCTTACAGCGAAGACCTACGCAAGGCACTGGAGACGGCAACCAAGGATGAGACGATCAAGGCGGTCGTTTTGCGCGTAGATTCGCCGGGGGGGTCGGCCGAAGCCAGCGAAATCATCCATCGGGCCACGCTGGGTTTGAAGGGCTCCAAACCGATGGTCGTCTCGATGGGCAACGTGGCCGGCAGCGGCGGGTATTACGTCGCGTGCGGCGCCGACCAGATATTCGCCGATGAGACGACGATCACCGCTTCGATCGGCGTGGTGGGCGGCAAGTTTGTCACCATCGGAATGTGGGACAAGCTGGGCGTGACGGTCAGCGCTCACAAACGTGGGGCCAACGCCGACTTGTTCAACACCTTGGCGCCGTATAACGTACGTCAACGCGAGCGCATGGCGCGGTTCATGGAGGAAGTCTATGAATCCTTCAAGGCGCGCGTGCGCGAGGGCCGCGGCAACAAACTCGCCAAGCCCGTCGAAGAGATGGCGGGCGGACGCGTCTATACGGGTCGTCAGGCGCTCCAACTGGGTTTGATCGATCGGATCGGAGGCGTGAACGACGCCATCGCCTACGCCGCCAAGCGGGCCAAGCTCAAGAAATTCGACGTGGTCGTGGTCCCTCCGCCCAGGGATTTCTTCTCGGCCATGATGCAGGAGATGGCGGACGGGGGGGAGCGGCCATCGGACATATCGCTGGGCACCGGCTCGGGGCCGATCGACCTGGCCGCGCCCCCGCTGCAAATGATCCTATCGGCCCTCGCGCGACTCGATCCTCAACGCGCCCGCGCACTGACGCTGGCGCTGGAACGCGTCCGCCTGATCGGCCGCGAGGGCGTGGCGCTGATGATGCCGTACGATTTCGTTATCTATTGACGAAAGAGCGCCAACCGGCCCCCGGCGGGGCTTGACATTCACTCGCCCGGACGGATAATCGGAGCGGATCGAATGATCGGGCGTTCAGGCCCGGGATTTCAGCATGAAAGAAGGGAAAAAATGGCTAAACGCGTGCTGTCGGTCGACGACGAAGTCGATGTTCAGTTGATTCTGAAAACGGCGCTGCAGAGCGAGGGGTTCGAGGTCGAGACCGCCGGGAACGGGCCCGACGCGCTCGCCATCGCCAAGGAGAACCCTCCTGATCTGGTTCTGCTCGACGTCATGATGCCGGGGATGAGTGGATTTGAAGTGCTGCGCGAGCTCAAGGCCGATGATGCGACCAGCACCATCCCCGTCATCATGCTGACCGGCGTTTCCGAACGCAGCAAAATCCAAGAGGCCCTCAGCTCGGGCACCGAGTTCTACATCATCAAGCCTTTCGACTTCGACGACCTGATGAACAAGGTCAACGAAGCGCTCGACAGTCTCTGATCCACCCATGAGCTTTATGGGAACCTCAAAAAATCCGGTTTGCAGTCGTCCCTACGGGACTCCAATTCGTTATCGGTTTGATTTCCCACCTTCGCTGAAGCTATGGCGGGCTGAAAGCGATCGTCCCTGCCGGGACTGAATTTTTAGAGGCACTCTTATGTTCCTCAGGCCCCGCCTTCGAGCTTGAGGCGGATTCCTTCCTCGAATGGCCGTGGGGCCCAGCCGCCCAGAGCCTTGCTCGCTTCCTCGATTGAGAATACTTTGTCCTCGAGCAGGCGCCGGACCTGATCGCGGGTGGCCGACGGTTTGCGCATCATGCGCTCCATCATTCCGGCGGCCGTGAGCGCGCACCAATAGGGTGCCGGAAACCAACGGATGCGCCGCCCCATGCGTGCGGCGATGATCTCCACCATCTCGCGCATCGGCATCGCCCGCGGGCCGGCGATGGTCAAGGCTCGCCCGGCGGTCTGCCGCGGACGTTCCAGCACCCGCGCAACGCCATCCACAAGGTCCCAAACGAAGATCGGCTGCACCAAGTTTCGGCCCCCGTCCACCAGCGGCATCCAACTGTGCCGGTTGAGCCAATTCACCAGTCGCTGCACGTTGTTGTCGCGATCGCCGCCGTAGATCATCGGTGGACGCAGGATCGTGGTGTCGAGCGCCGAAGCCTCCAATGTCGCTTCCCCCGCGATGACCCGCCGCGCGCTGGGATCCGGGAATCGGGTAAATCGGCGTGTCGAAGAGAGCGCGATGACCCGCCGTACGCTTGCCTCTTCGCACAGCCGGACAACGGCCTCGGCAAAACCAATGTTCGCCGCGTGAACCACGGCCGACGCGCCGCGGACGTGCGTGCTTAAACCCTTGGGATGGTCCAGGTCGCCGTGGATGATGGTGAGTTGGTCGGATTGGGGGAGAAACCGGGCATGTTGGGCGGTGCGGACAAGGCAACGTACCCGTCGGCCCTGCTCCACGAGGCGTTTCGCGATGCGTGAACCCGTATGGCCGGTGGCCCCGGTGAGAAAGAGGAATCCCGATTGATTCATCGAGGGGCTAACCGGCCCACAGCAGGTCCGCGAAGCCGCCCACGAACATCACGACGCTGACCCAGCCGTTGAAGGTGAAGAACGCCGAATTGACGCGCGAGAGGTCACGCGGCGACACGATGGATTGCTCCCAGGCCAACAGGGCGCCCGCGCCCGCCACGGCGACCAGATAGAAAACGCCCAACCCATCGGTCAGGGACAGGCCCAGGAACAGCGCGATGGCCGCGACGTGACACAGGGCCGATATCGCCAGCGCGCGCGGCTTGCCCATTCGGACGGGCAGGGAGAAAAGTCCCGAGCGGCGGTCGAAGTCCGCGTCCTGGCAAGCGTAAATGATGTCGAAACCGGCAACCCAGCACATCACGCCCAATCCCAGAAGAACGGGCGGCCAAGCGATCGTACCGCTGACGCCGATCCAGGCCCCCAGCGGCGCGATGCCCAGGGCCAACCCCAAGAAGAAATGCGAGGCGGTCGTCCAGCGTTTGGTTGTCGAATAGCCCAGTAAGACCATCAGGGCCACGGGCGAGAGTTTGAACGCGAGGGGATTGAGCATGGCCGCCGAGAAGATGAAACCCCCGGCGCAAACGATCAAGAAACTCCAGACGAAGCGGCGCGACAAGCGTCCGGCGGGCAGTGCCCAGCCTCGCGTGCGCGGATTGACCCGGTCGAACGGCTCATCGTGAAGCCGATTGAAGGCCATCGCCGCGCTGCGGGCGAAAACGCAGGCGGCGACGATCCAGATCAGCGACCAAGCACTGGGCATCCCCCGCGCGGCCATCGCCGCCGCCAACAACGCGAACGGCAAGGCGAAGATCGAATGCGAGAAGCGGATCATGCCCAGCGTTGTCCGCAGCCTCTCCCACGGGGTTTCGGGTCGGGTCGGGGGGGGGGCTTCCATAGGCTCTTCGTTGTTCAATGTTGGCTCTCCTCGCGGGGGCGACACCTCGCGAGCCGTTTCACGGACCCGGTCGCGCTATTCGATATCGATCGGCGGAGGCGGCGTCTCCGGGGCCACCGGCTCGGGGGCGTCGTCGGACGATACATCGGCCGGAGTCGGCGACGCCAGCTCCTGGGGAGCCACGAACGCCAGGAACTCGACGCGGGCGTTCAGCGCGCGCGAGGTCTCGGACTCTCCCTCGACCGCCGGCCAGTCCGACCCGTAACTGATCGCGAACAAGCGGCTCTGGCCGATACCCTGGCTGACCAGGTAGTCCTTGGCCGCCAGTGCCCGGGCCATCCCCAGGTTATAGGCGTATTCGACGGTATCGGCCCGCCCGCAATGCCCGGCCAGCGTCATCCAGACGCGCGGGCGCGGCATGAGCCAGCGGGCGTATTCATTGAGCCGTCGGGTGGACGCGGCACTCAGTGCGGCTCCGCCCTCCTCGAAAAAGACCGGTTCGAATTCGCGATCAATCGCGATCTGGGTGCCAGCTCCCCACTGGGCGGGGTTGCCGGGTCGTTGTTTGTCCTCGGCTTCAGTCTCCGCCGGCTCCCTGTCTTCGAGGTCGGACGTTTCCTCCTCGGGCGGGGCCGGCGGGGGCTCCAGAACGATCTGCTCCTCCACGGGGGGGGCGCGGTCAACGGCGGGGTGTTGGCTGATGGTGGCGCGTCCCCCCCACAAACCTCCGCAGCCCGTCGCGAGCAGTGCCAGGACGAGAACCCCAATCGTGTGGTTGATGGACCGCGGCCCAGTCTGAGGCGTCATGGGAGCCATGCTTGGTTTTTCGCTCAAAGGTCCCATCCACGTCAACAAAACCCGACGCTTCCCCCCAGACGGCCCGGGCCGGGTCAACGGGTCACCGCGGGCGACCAGGCCGGCGAATGGCACGGAACCCCACGGGTGAGCTGATGGACGTTTGAGCCGTCCACGGCGAACAAAGTGTAGATGTGCTTGCGTCCGGAGCGGTCCGAAGTGAAGGTGAGCATCATCCCGTTGGGGGCCCAGCTGGGGTCTTCGTTATTGTGGGAGCCGCGGGTCAATTGGCGGAGGTTCTTGCCGTCGGGGTCGACGGTGAAGATGTGGAAAAAGCCATCGATGCGTGAACAGAACGCGATGCGCTCGGGGCCGGCGGGCGACCAGTCGGCACCGTCGTTATAGCGGCTGTGATAGGTCAGGCGCTGGGACTTGCGCGAGTCGACCTCCATGAGATAAATCTGCGGACTGCCGCCTCGATCGCTGGTGAAGGCCATCCGGCTTCCGTCACGCGACCAGGCCGGCGCGGCGTCGATGGCTTGATTGTTGGTCAGACGTTGCTGCGACTTTCCCTGTCGATCAATCACGTAGATCTCGGAGTTGCCGTCCTTGGTCAGCGTCAGGGCGAGTTTCTTGAGCTTTTCGCACCAGTTCGCCGACAAGTTGAACCCGCTGCGGCGCGAAACCCACCATGACTGGTTGGTGCGCAGGATCAAGCCGGCGAGGTCGGGGTTGAAATCGCGATAGGTCGTGTAATACACCTCGGTCCCGCTCGCCCCCCAGGCGGGCGTGGCCGTTAGTTCGCCCTCGGGCGTCAGGGGCCGCAGGTCGTGCCCGTCGGCGTCGATGAGCGTGACCTGCTTGCTCGAGCCCCTGAGGTCGAGCTGCCGGACACAGAGGATGTGGGTATCGGCGGCGCCCGTATACCCCGTCACGCGCTTGATGATGTCGTTGCTGATCCGATGGGCGAGTCGGCGCGCTTCCTTGACCGGCGTGTTGAGGTAGCGGTTTCCGAAGATGAATCGGCCGCTGACGGTGTCGAACGTCCTGACCTCGACGACCAACTCGTCGTTGACGACGCTGTATTGACCCTTGACCAGGTAATAGACCCCGATACGGAACCATTCGGCGAAATCGATATTCCCCTTGATCTCGTCCAGCTTGTGCGTTTCCTCGGCAAAGGCTGGGTTTTCCGGCGGGCGGAAGAAGCCGCTGAGGATCAAGTCGTGGGAGATGACGTCGGAGAGCAACGGGGTCTCGGGCTTGAACGGCATGACCGCGATGGGGAACCTCTCTCTCTCGCCCCCCCCGTAGACGGTTCCCCCTTCGGCGGCATCCTGGCCACGGGCCGGGCCCGGGGCGAGACACCATAGACCTCCAAGTCCCACAATCGTGGCCATGAACAGACGGACGGGCGTTCGGATCGGGGGCATGGGCTTCATCGGTTGCGCGTCTCCTCGAATTTTATTTATCCGGGGGCGAGCCCGACTCCATAATCTAAGCGCCCCACAGTGGGGAATCAATCCCGGAGACAGAAGTTTGAGCAAAGCGCGCCTCCGGTTCACTCCGAAGGCTGGGACTGGACCCCGACGGGGTCGGTCGTGGTCGCGGTTTGGAGTTTATAAAGGTGACGGGCGTCCTGCAGCACGTTGTTGGTCCAGGCGTAGCGGTCCTCCCTGGGATCATACTGATCGCGGTGTTGCTCTAACAACTCCACCATGCGCTCCAAGCCTTCGATCTCCTCGGCGTTGAGGGGCCGCTCGATCATCATCGTCGGGTGTCTTTTCAGATTGATCCGTGATTCGTTGTACCATCCACCGACCGAGACCAGGGCAAGCACCCCAATGACTCGGTCCCCGTCGAAGGCCGTGAAAATAACGTCGAAGTCATGGCGGACCGAGCGGGGCGTCGCGGCCAGGGCATGGCGTACCGTCGGCCAGTTGGCGGCCCCCGTCGTCTCCGCGTTGGCCGGGTCGTGACCGGACCCATGCGCCGGCTTTTTCAGCGCGGGGGTCCAGCGCACGTTGCCCCGCCAGTGGCGGGCCAACTGCTCGCGCGTGAAGTTTTGGTGCAGCGCGAGCGTCTCGACGATCTGGCGGCGACCGTCTCGGGCCATGTTCATCCAATGCACGACGATCAACGCCGCCAGCAAGATCGACAGTGGAATGAGCAGATAGAGCCATTTTGGAACACTGGGTGAGGGGTCGGTCAACGGGCCTGTCCAATACAAAACGGGTTTGCGCACGCCGCAACCAGTCCTATTCTGCATCGCTCCGGCGCCGTAGCCAATGATTTTTTCGGCGGCGAAGACAGTATGAAGTCGGAACCGGTCGGAAATTTTGGCTGAACCCTCAACGTGGTGGCGTTTTAGGTTGCACGCGCGAGGGTTTCAGGCAGACTGATTGATGACTTGTATCCCGGCAGGTGCTCGTCCTTCATTGTGCCATTCGAGGGAGTGTCCCTTTGGTACGCGGGTGGCGATGCCCCCCCGCGCGCGGGTCATGCCGCCGGTCGGGTCACGGGGAGGACCAAACAGCATTTCCCTCCCCCGTGAAATCCAAACGAGTTCTCTGAATCAATGGCACCAGCGAAAGACCCAAACCCGAACGAGGATTCCCTGCCCGAGCGACAGGACATCGAGTCCTCGCCCAGCAGGGACAAGTTGACCATGCTGCTGCGCCAGGCCGTGGACGAGCAGGCCTCCGACGTGCATTTGCGCGCGGGCTCCCCGCCGCGCCTGCGCATCGATGGCGAGCTCTATCAGATCAAGAACTTCGTGCCCAGCGAGGAGAACATGTGGCGCCTGTTCCAGCGGATGCTCTCGCGCGAGCTGGTCCAGCGATTCGAGGAGACGCACGAGCTGGACTTCTCGCATGGGTTGCCCGGGGTCTGCCGCCTGCGGGTCAATCTGTACCGCGAGCGCGGGGCGTTCTGCGCCTCGATCCGGCTGGTGCCCGAACGGATTCCCAGCATGGAGGACATTCTGCTGCCCGAGGCCTGCTACCGGTTGGTGACGTTGTCGAAGGGTCTGGTGCTGGTGACGGGGCCGACCGGATCGGGCAAATCGACCACGCTGGCGGCGATGATCGACCACATCAACCGCGCCCGGCGCTGCCACGTGTTGACGATCGAGGACCCGATCGAATATTACTACGAGGATCGCCGTTCGCTGATCAGCCAACGGGAACTGGACCTGGATACGCTTACCTTCTCGGCGGCCCTGCGTCACAGTTTCCGCCAGGACCCCGACGTCGTCCTGCTCGGCGAGATGCGTGACGCAGAGACCATGCAGACGGCGATCACGCTGGCCGAGACCGGCCATTTGACTTTGTCCACGTTGCACACCAGCGACTGCACCCAGACCATCACCCGCATTATCGACGCATTCCCCCCGCACCAGCATGATCAAATCCGCGCCCAACTCGGTATTTCGCTCGAAGCGGTGATCTCGCAGCGGCTGCTCAAGCTCAAGGATAAGATTGGACGAATCGCCTCGCGCGAGGTCATGACCTGTAACCGCGCGATCCGAAACCTGATTCGCGAGGGCAAGTACAACCAGATCTATTCGGCCATTCAGACTGGCATGGAGGACGGGATGGTCACGATGGAATCGTCGATCGCGAATTTGCTGCAAAAGGGAATGATCGAGTACGAGACCGCGCTGGAGGCCGCGCCCGATCCGCGCGATTTCGCGCTTAAGTACGGCGGCCGTTCCGCATGACTCAGATGAGGGCCAAATTCTGCTTCCAATGCGGTCGCCGGGTCGACCACACCCGCGACAACTGCTGGTATTGCAACGCGCCAATCCACCGCAAACTGAGGCCCGATCGCAAGTGCCCGTTCTGCGGCGGGACGGTGCCCACGAGCGCCATCAAGTGCATTCACTGTAAGGAATGGCTTGACGGTCGGCCGCGCGAGGAAGTGGCCCCGGTCAGCCAGGTCGTCTACATGGTCGATCCCACCATGCTCCAAGGGGGCCACGAACAGCGGTTGCTCGGCGGCCAACCGGTCCCCCCCCAGATCGCCCATCAACTCAGCCGCGATACCGTGCGGGCGATCGAAGAGAACGACCCTCGGATGATCGACCAGCCGGGCATCAAGATGCTCGAGGCCCCGCCCGACGCCGTCGATGAAGTCTTGGACGCCGAGATCGTCGACGCCTCCGAATTCCAGCCGGTCGGGTTGTTGCCCTCCCCCGAGGGTGACCCCGAGGGTGAACCGGAGGCAGGGGGAGGGGAGTCCGATTCGCGCGACCTGGCCTATCGGGAGGGCGGTTTGGCGCGGACCGGCGAGGGCACCCGCGCCAACCTTCCAGCCCTGCGTGGGGAAACACCGCAGGCCGTGGCGGTCAAGGTCGGGTTGACGATGGGCAAGGCGATCGGTTCGGCGGCCCGCTGGCTCGTGCGCAACGCACCGGGTCGCAAGGGGCCCGGCGCGGAGGAACCGATCGAGACCCAGATGGATGAGCGTTATCGCGTTTGCGAGAGCTGCTCGACCGAGATCCTCACCGTCGATAATTACTGTTACGCCTGCGGGATGCAGTATCACATGACCCAGGGCGACGAGAAGAAGCGCAAGAAGGTCGCCCATCCGTCCAATTTCGGCAACTATTTCGTGGTTATCGTTCTGTTGGCGGCGTTGGTTGGGCTGCATTTCGTTGAGGTCGACCTGCCAGGCTACGTTCCTCACGTCATCGGCGCCGTGGCCGCGTTTTTATCGTTGATGGCGTTTTTTCAGCACCGCTCATCGTTTAGCAAAGTCTTCTCATTGGGCCTCCTGGTCGCCACCGCAGTGATCTATTTCCTGTTCGTGTAATAGAGGAATCACGCATTGGTCCGAGCCATGCCGCCGCGAATCGCTCCGCGGGGCGTCCAGCATGTCGCGCCGATAGCGACGACACCTCGACCCAGGGCACTCGGCGTCCTCATTGTTTTAGTTGGCCTTTGTCTCCGGACATCCGTCCCGGCCGCCCCGCGGGTGTTTATCCTGGGCGATATGGAGAAGCCCACCGGTAATGAAGCGGTGGAATCGGCGCGCGATTTCTTCTCGGATGGGGTGATCATCCTGCACGGCGCCGGCAATGAGGTCGTCGCCTTTCAGGTGGTCTTGCGGGCGGCCCGGGTTGAACGTGGCCTTGATGCGCGCCTGAGTGGTTTCGCTCCCCCCGCCGAACCGTCGGCCAGGCCGATCGTAAGGCTCTTTCTGGCCCACTATGTCCAGGCCCAAGACGCCAGTTACTCGTGGTTCCCGCCTGGGGAGGCGGGGGTGTTGCCTTGGCGCGGCAAGCTTTGGCCCGATGCCCTGGTTCCGCTCGTCGATCCATACAGGCCGGATCGTCGTCCCGTCGCCGCGCCCTTCACGATCGATCCGGCCCGGCATCGCAATCAGGCGCTGTGGGTCGATGTCTTCATCCCCAGGGACGCTCCGGCGGGTCAAACCACGGGTCAGCTTGATCTATTGCAGGACGGGCGGCCGTTCGAGACGCTGCCGGTCCGGTTGGAGATCCATCCCTTCAACTTGCCCGACGAGCGTCACGTCGACGCCTTCGGCGAGGTCTACCGCGAGACCGGCGTGATGTTCGAATTGGGCGTGAAGTTCAAGGAGCAACCGGAGGCGGAGTGGGCGGTATACAAGCGTTATCTCCAGATGGGTCACGCTCACCGCTTCCTGGTCACGCACCGCGCCGACAACGGTTCGCTGCCGAAGAGGGCGGACGGCGACCCAGCCTATTGGCCCGAGCATCGCTGGGGCGAGGACTGGAGCCTGTACTCGCCCTACGTCGGATCGATTCTGGATGGGAGCCTCTTCACCGCTGGGGAGGGTTACGTCGGTCCAAGTGAAGCCACGCCCCCCTCATTCTATCCCGCGCCGTTCGTTGAGGCGTTTTATGGGGCCCGAACCCTGCGGCGACACCTCGATGAGCATGACGGCGCGATCAATCCCGAATGGCTGGAGACCTGGCAAGCCAACGCGGCCGCCTTCCGGCGCGAGGTCGTTGCGCGAGGCTGGGACCAAGTCCGGTTTTTCGCCTATATCCTGGACGAAGTGGACGGCCCCCGTGACGGCCAAACGGAGGTCGATCCCGGCGATGCACAAGTGCTTCGGTTCCATCGGGCGATGGAGCAGATCCAAGCCGCGCTGGACCAGGGAACGGGCGGTGCCCGCCGCATCCACCTGTTGTGGACCTCGCATACCGACGCGGCGATTTGGGCCGACACTCCCGCCGACTTGCGGCCCTTTATCTCCTGGTGGTCGCCCAATGCCCATGCCCTCAACCTCCCCTTCTACCAAGAACTCGCGGCGAAGCCGGGGCAACGTGTCTGGTTCTACCATTCGGGTCATCCCGCCACGGGCAACCATGCGATCAACCAACTGGGCATCGACCTGCGGCTGTGGGGGCTGCTTTGCCGGCGATACGGCGTTGACGGCTCGTTCTGGTGGTCGATGGCCAACTTTGGCCACCGTTGGGACGAGGCCGGATTCAATCCCTACGAGAACCCGGTCTATAGGCAGGGGGAGACGCGGTGGGGCAATGGGGTGCTCTTTTATCCCGGTTCGCGGCTGACCATGATTGGATATCGGCGGAACATCGCGGGTCCGATCCCCAGTCTTCGAATGAAGGCCTACCGCCGGGGGTTGCAGGATTACGAATACTGCTGGCTGGCGGACCGGCGGGGGCACGCGGGGGAAGTCGATCGATTGCTCGAAGAGCTGATCCCAGCGGCATTCAGCGAGGCACCAACGGGCCGCCATCAAGGGCTGTGGTCACGGGGTCCGGCCGATTATTATCGCCTGCGTCGGCGACTCGCCGATTTGATCGGGAGAAAGGCCGCCGAGGAATGAGCGTGTCGCTGCCGCCATCGGTGAGGGCCTCTCGGGGGCTCAGTTTTCGACCCGGCGGCCCGCCAGCATCTGCTGAACGATCCAGTTGCCGGCCCGTTCCCGGCCGATCGTCGTAACGGGACCGTGGCCGGGATAGACAATCGTCTCGTCGGGGAGCGTCATGACCTTCTCGCGGATGCTCTGGGCCAGGGTGTCATAATCTGCGCCGGGCAGGTCCCAGCGGCCCACGCCGCCCTGGAAAAGGACGTCGCCGCCGAGTAAATGGCCATCCGCCAGCAGCATCACCGAGCCCGGGCAGTGTCCCGGTGCTTCGATGACGGCCCATTGGGTCCCGCCGAAGACTACTCGGTCGCCCTCCCGATAGAAATGCGTGGCTTGCGCCGGTTCGTAGTCCAGACCCGCCCATGCCGCGCCGTTCTTTTGGCCGTCTTCGAGCATTTCTTTTCCGTCGGGGTGAATCCAGACGGGGCACTGGGGCCAGCGGCGTTGCAAGGCGGCTACTCCACCGACGTGATCAAAATGTCCGTGAGTGATCAGAATGGCCCGCGGCGGCTCGGCCTTGGCCAGTTGGTCGACCCATGTTTGTTCCACCTCGTAGGTGGGATCCACGAAGGCCCACTGGCCCGACGCCGTTTCTTCGACCCGATAAGAGTTGGTCATCATCGGCCCGCCGGCGCGTCCTTCGATCTTAAATGGCACTTTCTCCGTCATGGTGTACCCTTTGGTGACGTCTAATAAGGATGTTGGACGGCCGACAGTCACGGATGGTCCGGGTCCGGCGGCACCGCGCCGGGCGGTCGCGCAACCGATTTGAAAATACCGAAAGCGAACCCAATGATCCACCCCGCGCCACCGACCCATCCCGCTCAGAGACGCGGCTGGACCGGCATGAGAATCTCATGGGGCAAGGGCGTGGCGATTTGCCTGGTGTCGGCGATGCTGATCGGCGGCGGACTTTGGTGGTGGGAATACCGGCTGGTGTGGGGCGTCGAGCGCGAGGAACGGGCCTGGCTGCCCGACGCCACCAAGGGGACCTGGGGATTTCGACTCGAACCGCTGCTGGTCCCCCTGGAGGAGCTGCAACCGGGGCCGTGGCGCAAAGACGACGCGCCCTCGATTACGAATCCGGGGGCAATATCAGCCGAGCAGGCGGCAGATTTCCGTCCCTCGAATGAGGTCATAGGCGTCAGCCTCAACGGTCAGTCGCGCGCCTATCCGCTCAATCTGCTGGCCGCTCATCGTTGCATCAATGACACGCTGGGGGGCGAGGCGATCGCCGTTGTCCATTCGCCGTTGAGCGGCGTTACGATGGCTTTCTCGCGGGAGATCGGGTCAGAGACGCGTGAATTCGGCCTCAGCGGCCTGATCCATGGGGCCAGCGTCCTGCTCTACGATCGCCAAGCCGATCCATACGAGGAGAGCCTGTGGTTCCCCATCACCGGGCGGGCGCTGAGTGGTCCGGCGGCCCGCGGGCGTTTGCGGTTTGAGCCCGTCGACGCCGAATACACGCGATGGGAGCCGTGGCTGCAAGACCATCCCGACACCACCATCGTGCCGGTGGGCTTGGGTTACGACTTCAACTACAAGCACTTTCAGAACGATCCATACCTCCGTCACGATTGGGTTCCCTATAAGGTCCCTCACGAAGCCAAAGAGATAGAGGAGATGGAGGAAACCGATGCGGTGGGGCGACGGCCCGAATTAAACTTCAAGGATCGCGTCATGATGTTGTGGGTCAATGGCAAGTTGCGGGCCTATGCGCTCACGGACCTTTCCCAGACGGATGACGGCTCAATCGAGGACGTCGTCAACGACGTGCATCTACGAATCAGCTTGAATAAACCGGCGGGTCGGGTTGCGGTGCGTCAACTTGACCCTGACGGCGTGCCGGCGGAGCAACCGGCACGGATCCAGCGCGCCTATGCATATTGGTTTGCTTATGACGCTGCCTATCCGGAGGGGGAGGTCCATGAGCCGAAGATGGTTTGGTCGCAGTAGCTTCGTTAAGCGTCCGCGGCGCCATCGGTGAGTTGCGCGGCACGGGCGAGGATTTGGTCGCGGTCACGCTCGTATTGGGTCGGTCGCAGGGTCAATCCGGCGGCGCAAGGGTGACCGCCGCCGCCCCACTCACCGGCCAGCACCGAGACGTTCACGGTGCCGTCGGACCGCAGATTGAGGCGTAGCGAACCGTCGGGAATCTCGTGGAACAGCAGGCCGAGCTGGACGCCCCGGATGGAACGGAGGGTGTCCGGCAGGTTCTCGGGCATGTATTGATCGCCGCCGAACCGAATGTAGTCATCTTTGCGAAGTTCACTCCACGCCAGCTTGCCCGCGCAGCGCAGCTCCATGGTGTTCAGCACGTGGCCGATCAGTCGGCTACTCTGCGGAGACTGGCTGCCGAAGGCCATCCGCGCGACGCCTTCGGGCGAGGCCCCGGCCTCAATCAGGTGGGCGGCCACATAATGCTGCTGCGCCGAGGTATTCGAGAACCGAAACGAGCCAGTGTCGGTCGTCATGGCGATCAACATCGCTTCGGCCGACTCCGCTGTCAGGTCGCTGCCCGAGCGGGCGGTCAACCAATAGAGCATCTCTCCCACCGAGGAGATTTTGGGCTCGACCCAATTAATCTCGCCGTACAGCGTATTGCTCGCGTGATGGTCGATATTGATGATCGGCGCGGGCGGGGTCCACTGGGGGATTCCGCGTTCGAGCGAGGCGCAGTCGACGTAGACGATGACCGATGGGTCCAGTTCGGGGTCGGGCGCTTGCTTGATTCGCTCGAAACCCGGCAGCGCGTCGTAGCCCGACTGAGGGATTTGGCGGGCCGCCAGGGCATGGGGCCGCGCCCATTGGTCGAGCAAGTGATGCATCGCGAGCAACGACCCGATGCAATCCCCGTCCGGACGCAGGTGGCCGACCACCTGGACCGCCCGCTCGCCACGCAGGCGATTGACGATGAGGTCGATGATCTCGGCGTCCACCACCTCCTGGACGACCGGAAATCTGAGCTGGTCGGTTACTGGCATCCCGATATGAATAGACGTGAAGAATCGGCCTGGGGGATACCCCAAGGTCTAGGAGCAGGCGGCTTCAGGTGCTCTTGGCCTCTTCGACCTGAACGCTGGAGAGGTCGATCGTATTGAACTTCTTTTCCTGCGCCGCCGACTGTTTCTTGTCGCCGGGCGGCTGGCGATTGTCGCCTCGCCCACCGCGGCGCCTGCGATCTGCTTCGCCGTGGGGGGCGTGGGTGCGGCGAGCGGTGATTTGGGCGATGGCATGCTTATAGATCAAATGTTGCGCCCCTTGGGCGTGCATGATGACGGTAAAATTGTCGAATCCGCGCACGTTGCCGCTCAGCTTGGACCCGTCCAGCATCACCATGGTGATCTCGGTGTTTTCTTTGCGGACCTGATTGAGAAAACTGTCTTGCAGATTCATCACGGACTTGGCCATCGTACGGATCCTCGATCCAACCGGTTCAACCGGCGGCTACGACTTGATTGCTTGAAATACTTCCCATGAGCAGCGAGCCCCATTAAACCAAACTCTCCTCAACCAATGCAAGCACCTATTTGCGCGCCACGGACCACGATTTGGCGAAAATAGATGTATTGTCATTCTATCGGGTCCACGCGAAGCTTTGCAAGTAGTTTTTTAAGTTGGTCCGCCAACGAGGTCCGCTCCTGTTCATCGACCGCCAGCCATAGGGCGGGCCGCTCGTGCCGGAACCAAACCATTTGCCGCCGGGCGAACTGGCGTGTGCGGTTGATGATGAGCGTTTCCAACTCCTCGAGGGTTAAGCGTCCCTGTATGTGGAGCGCGACCTCGCGATAGCCCAGGGCCTTGAAACAATGGTGGTCCGGCCCCACGCCGCTCGCCAACAGGTCTTCCACCTCACCCGCCCATCCCGCGCGGAGCATCGCCCTGGCTCGCTCCGCGATGCGCCGGCGCAGCCACTCGCGGCGCGCGGTGAGCACAACCAGGACGTGAGGGAATCGCGGTCGAGGGCACCGCCATTGGTTCTGAAGCTCCGAGAGGGGCCGGCCGGTGACGCCATGCACTTCCAGAGCGCGCACGATGCGTAGCCGGTCGGTGGGGTCAATGCGCGCGGCGGACGGCGGATCGAGCCTTGCCAGACGAGCGTGAAGTGCCGCGGGGCCCAGGCGCGACGCCTCCCGTTCCAAGCGCAAGCGGAGTTGGTCCTCGCGCCCACCCTCCTCGAAGAGACCCCAACGCAGTGCGCGAAGATACATGCCGGTCCCGCCGACGTAGATGGGCCGGCGCCCGCGCGCCAAGATCCCGCGATGGGCCGTGTCCGCCATCTCGATGAAGCGCTGAACGTCGAAATGCTCGGCCGGATCCAGATCGCCGCAGAGGTGGAAAGCCGCCCGCCGTCGCTGCTGGGGGCTTGGCTGGGCGGTCCCGATCGGCATCCCGCGATAGACTTGCATGGAATCGGCGGAGATGATCTCGAGGGGCAGGCGCTCGGCCAGAGCGACCGCCAGCTCCGTTTTACCAATCCCCGTCGGCCCGGTCAGCAACAGTACCGGCGCACGTTCAGGGGCATCACGAAGCGCATGGGTTGAAGGGTTCATTGCAGCGAAACCAACTTGCGTAGACGAAAGGGTGCATCTCACGGATCCTCGAGATGCACCCTTGCCGTTCGGAGGTACCAATCAAGTGTGTCTTCGGGCTTGACCCCGGAGGGGTCGAATGTGATTAGCCGTGGGTGTCAACCCACGGTTCGCGGTCTTCATGTTTTGACAACCCTGAAAGGGTTGAATCATTCCGCGACGCGGCCTGTTCGACCCCTCCAGGGTCGTGACCTCTTGGGGCCCCGCGTCCGGGGGTTGTCACCCCCGGCTAATCACATTGCTCCCTTTCAGGGAGCCGGAGAACTGGTTTATGCTCCCAGCCCGTGGGTGCATCTTCCGGTTCCGTGAGATGCGCCCCTAGACAAAATACCAGAGGGATTAGACATTGAAAAACCCCAATGCAGCGTCTAAAGATGAAACGTTACGCCAGTGGCCGCAATCCCACGGATGTCTCGCCAAATTCGTTTCATGCCGGCCGATGTCCCTCCCGGAGTCGTTTAAACTTGACCCTCGCCTCACCGAAGCTGATCGATTTGGTTGATCCTCGCCACATCCTGGACCTCGACGTCACGACCAAGGGCGATGCCCTGCGGCGGCTGAGCGACAGCCTGGCCGAGGACTCGCGCCTCCTTGATGGCGAGGTCTTTCACCGAGCGATCCTGCGCCGCGAACAGCAGGTCAGCACGGGCGTGGGCATGGGGATCGCCATCCCCCACGTGAAGATCCCCGAGGTCACCGACTATGTGATGGCGATCGGGCGGGTGCGCGGGGGAATCGACTTTGACGCCCTCGACGGCAAGCCCGTCTATCTCGTCTTCATGATCGGCGCGTCGGATCGCCAGACGCGCGAATTCGTAAAGTTATTGGCCCAAGTCACTCGCCTGCTCAAGAGCGCCGCGGTACGCCAGGCCCTGATGGAAGCGGCCATCCCCGATCCATTCATCGACGTCATACGGTCGAATGAACGATAGCCCGCCCCAAAGCTCTGACCAACCCAAACTCCGCCGTCAGATACCCGAGAGTGTGATGCACGTCACCATCGCGGGGCGGACTTTCCGGATCAGCCGGTTCGTGTTTCTCCTGTTCATGGGGGCGCTGGTGGGTGCCATCACCGGGGTGGTGACGGTGATCTTTCGGAAGGCGGCGTTTTGGGGGGAGGAGCACTTTTTCCCGCACCACGGCTATCCCGTCTTCTGGCCCGGTCTTCACGAGGCGGATCCAGCCAATCCGTGGTTGCCGGCGGCGCTCAAGCGCGTCGCGATGCCGCTGATCGGCGGGGCGATTTGCGGCTTTGTGCTCTACAAGCTCTGTCAATTCAAACAGGGCCATAGCATCCCCACGATTCTGCGCTCGGTCGCGGCGGGGAAGAACTACTTCCAATCCAAGATGGCCTTGCCTCCGGCGCTGGCACTGGTGACGTTGGCCACGGGCGGGTCGGTGGGTCCCGAGGGGCCGATCGCCGAGATCGGATCGGTCACGGGCAGCCTGATCGGCCGTATCGCGCGCATCCCCCCCAAATTGATCAAGACACTGATCGGGTCGGGCGTGGCCGCCGGCATAGCGGCGGTGTTCAACGCCCCCATCGGCGGGGTCTTCTTTGCCTTCGAGGTGATCCTGCGCAACTACGAGGTGGCCTCGCTTACGCCGATCTTGATCGCCGCGGTGGTCGCCTCGGTCATCTCCCAAGCCGCGCTGGGGGACAAGATGGCCATCACCTTCCCCGACCTGAACATCGGTCTGGCGGAATTGCCGCTGTTCGTGGCACTGGGCTTGTTTTGCGGGCTGCTCTCCATCGCATACATTCACGGGTTGGGATGGACCCATGATCGCTTCAACCGCCTCAAGACGCCTCTGTGGGTCAAGCCGGCCATCGGGGGGTTGTCGATCGGCGTGATCGGCGTCTTCTTTCCGGCGGTGATGGGCGAGGGCTACGACTTCATTCGCGGAGTCATCGATGGGAGCCAGGCCCAGGGCGAAATCTTGCTGCTGCTGGTGATCATGCTCCTCAAGATCCTGGGCACCGGCCTGACGCTGGGTTCGGGCAATCCGGGCGGGTCGTTTGCGCCGGCCGTCTTTATCGGGGTGATGGGAGGGGCCGCCTTTGGCACCGTCCTCCACCGCTTCAACTGGGTTGCCGATCCCGCGCCCTACGCGGTGATGGGGATGGCGGGCTTAATCGCGGGGGCGTTGGGCGCGCCGATCACGGCCATCATGATTACGATGCGCCACGGCGGCGCCAACTCGCCGGAACTGCTGTTGCCGCTGATGACCACCGTGGCGCTGTGCCTGCTCGTGATGCAGCCGCGCCGCAACGTGACGGTCTATACGTTGGAGCTATTGCGGTTGGGGATCGACCTGGACCGGGCGCGACGCGTCGATCCGTTGAGCCTGGTCGGGGTGCGCTCGGTCACGCGAACTTCGGGCTGGGAGGACCTGCCGGCCTCGATGCCCGTTCACCAGGCGCTCGAACGGTTCAGGGACGGCGCCTGGCGGTGGTTCGTCGTGCGCGATGAGGATGAGCAGTTCGTGGGGATCGTGTCGCTTCACGAAATGCGGCTGGCGATCGCCGAGGAAGAACTGGCCCACCTGCTTCTCCTGTCCGATATCAGCGACGCCTTCCAGCCTCGGTTGCAGATGGACATGAACCTGAACGAGGCGTTGGTCGGTTTCAACGCGTCCGACGCCGAGGTGCTGCCGGTCTTCGAGAGCGCCGGGGTCGGCGCGGACTTCGTGGGGGTCATCTCGCGTCAGGACGCGCTCAACGCCTATTACGAGTTCACCGAAGAAAGTTAGCGTTCGGACCGGGGTCCAAATATTCGTGGCAAAATCGGCGGAACACTGATAAGAGTGGGGGTGTCTTGGAAAGGGAATATGTCAGGGAGTCTTGAACGCTGGGGAAATCATACTAGGTGGTTGATTTCAAGTCCTTTTCCCGATGGCGGGGGGTGCTCGCCGAGGTCGGGTGGGCGGTTGTTCTTCTGGTATTGGCGGCATGCTGGCTCGGTTTGCCGGGTTTGGACCGCGCATTGGGGGCCCAAACGCCGGATCCTGTTGAGGACGACCTGTTCCAATCGGAACATGAGCTGGTCCTTGTCGAGGGTTTGGATGCCGAAATCACCAAGGACGGCCTGCTGCGCCAGCGCATCCACGCTGAGACGGCCTGGCTGGACGAAAAGGAGCAAATCCTTGACCTCAAGGCGTTGCGGGTGAGCTTCCACAACGGCGACGAGCCCAAGGGGGAGGCAAAAAGCGGGAGGGGCCGGATCTGGCTGACCGACCGCCCCGAGGAGAACATCGCGGCCCATGATTTGTTGTTGACCGATACGGTGCGGTATTACACGCCCGAGGGCGGGATCGTGCAATCGCCCGAAATGCGATTTACCAATACGGACGCCGTGATGCAGTCCGACAAGGGATACGTCAAGCAGCTCACGCTGGAAAGTCAGCAACAACTCAACGAATTCTTCAGCGGGGATTTCTTTGAATACGTTGACGCCGACCAGTTTCAATACACCCCACGGGGGGACGTGATGATGACCGGTTCGGTCGGATGGGAAAGCCCCAAGCTCTCGGTCATGTGCGACCGATTGACGGCCAATCCGGTGGAGAAGACCATCATCGCGGAGGGATCGCCGCTCACGATGCGGCAAGGCGAAAGCGTCATCGTCCAGTGCGCTCAGTTTAAATACGATTCGGCCGCGCGCACGACGCTGCTGCAGGGCGACGCGGTGATCTACCAGACGAGCGGCGCGAATACAACCAAGATGAGCGCCGATACGATTCGCATCGTGGAAGGTGAGGACGGAGAGAACACGGTTACCCTCGAGGGGAGGAAAAGGGCGAGCGGGGAATCGATCGGGCAACCTCCCGCCTTTCCCCGGCTGAATCGCCGGCCCACGTATAGCAAGCTGATTGAGAGCGATCCCAACGCCCCGGAGCCGGCCTCGGACCAAAACTTCATCCTCGGGAGGGGGGACCGTTTTGAAATCAAACTGCTAATCGAAGATCAGTCGTTCGATTCCTGGACGGAATACAACGCCTACCTGCGGAAAATCAATCAACCGGAGTTACTGCCATGAGAAAAACGGCATGGATTTTAGGGTGTCTGTTGCTCGCCGCGATCGGACCTTTTTCCGCGAAGGCGCAACTGGGCGATATCGGCGGGAGTAATCCACTCACCCAAGCGTTTGGCGACGATTTCTTCGACAATGTCTCGGCCGATCTTATCGAGTATTCGACCACTGGGGCATTTGAGCTGACGGGCAAAGTTGATTTCAAGAGCCCCAGGCTGAGTCTGCAATGCGCGCGGCTGATTGGTCACTCCGACACCAAGGAGATTTTTGCCGAGGGCGGGCCGGTCAAGATCCGCCAGGGCGAGGACATGCGGGCCGAGTGCAAGAAGTTCAACTACGACACCGAGACCAAAACCTCGGTTTTGACCGGCGGGGCCGTCATCAAGCAGAAGGACGGGCGCAAGACCACCACGACGCGGGGCGACAGGATCACGATTCGGCAGGCAAAGGATGGAGAGTACAGCATCAGTGTTGAGATGCTTCCCGGTTCCAGCCAGCGGCCTGAGATCTGGATCGATGAGGAGCCGGTTCTTGCCGAAGCCGGCGCGGTGAAAGAGAAGTCGAAGCCCGAACCGGTGGACAAGAAAAACCTCGATATTCTGAAACTACCTCAGCGTGAGTTTTGAGGTCCTCCCCCACGAAACTCGAAATAAAGTTGGACGGCCGGGCCAATTCGCACCCATTTAGGGTAGGGTGGACGGCCGTTGCGGCAGGAGTGTGATACAGTTTTGGGAGTAAACGTGGCTTTTAGTGAAGGGCTCCACGCTCGAGGATGATCGGCTCTCGGCTCTCGTCCTCGAATTCTTCAATCGAAAGAAAGACCACCGGCGTGGGTACACCCGATCAAGGGCGAAATAATCCGAGGACGAGGGGCGAGGACGAGAGTCGAGAGCCGAGTTGTAAGACCGCGCGTGTCGGGGTGTTTGAAGTGTTTGTGGACGCGTCGGCCTAGCCTCCACCTCAATTCGGTTGCTGTTCGCGCTCCCATTTCTGAATCACACCTCGCGGCGGCAGGGTACGATTTACCCCTTGTCACTGAATCGACTCTGGGTTTAACCTGGTGACATGCTGGGCCAGTTGCGGGGTGTCGGGGTGTCGGGGTGCTCGGGACCGAACAGGCAGCCGGGGTCGGGCGGAAGGGCTTATAAGTTCAATGAAATGAGTTGTTTAAGGTGAATATACTCGTCACCGGCGCGGCAGGTTTTATTGGGTCTCAATTGGCTGAGCGGCTGACCAATCACGGTCACCAGGTGATTGGCGTGGACAGCTTCTCGGATTATTATCCGCGGGCCCTCAAGGAGCTGAACGCGGAGGAAGTCCGAGGACTGGGCGTAACGATTCACGAGCGCGACCTGGCCCAAGACGACATCGGCGACCTGATCGACGGCGTGGAGGTCGTCTATCATCTAGCCGCCCAGCCCGGCATCTCGCAACGGGTCCCCTTCGAAGATTACCTGCGCAACAATCTCGTGGCCACCCAGCACCTGGTTCAGGCCCTCCAGGACAAGGCCCCGCTCGAGTGTTTCGTCAATGTCTGCACCTCGTCCGTTTATGGCGCGAACGCCACCGAAGCCGAAGACGTGGCGCCCAAGCCGACCTCCCATTATGGGGTTACCAAGTTGGCCGCCGAGCAACTGGTCCTGGCCCGTGCGCGCGACGCGGGATTCCCGGCCTGTTCGCTGCGCATCTTTTCGGTCTATGGCGAACGCGAGCGGCCCGAGAAGCTCTATCCCAAGTTGATCAAGGCGATTCTGGAGGACAAAGAGTTCCCTTTGCACGAGGGGAGTGAGCGTCATTCACGGTCGTTCACCTACATCAGCGACGTGCTCGATGCGTTTCAGTTGGTCCTGGAGAATTTCGGGCACTGTCAGGGCGAGATTTTTAATATCGGGTCCGACATCGAGATCACGACCGGCCGCGGCATCCAAATTGTCGAGGAACTCCTGGGCAAGAAGGCCCGGCTGATCACCACGGCGCCCCGTCCGGGCGATCAACTACGAACCCACGCCAATTTCGACAAAGCCCGTCTCCTCCTGGGATACGAACCTAAGGTCGCGCCCGAAGAGGGCCTGCGTGCCGAGGTCGAGTGGTACGAGGGCAAGGTTTTCGGCAAGGTTGTTTTCTAGCGCCCCTTTGTGCTCGACCGGGCCGCGTCTTCAATCCCTTGCTTCCCCGATAGCCCTGAATCAATCAACATGCCAACCCGGAAAGCTGGAGGTCGCCCAAAGAAGAGCCGCCCCGACGGCCGGGTGGCCTTGCGGGGCCCCGAGCCAAGCCTGACCCAACGGACCATGCGCTGGGGCTGGTTGCTGGCGGGTCTGGTTGGGGTCGGCATCTACCTTCCCACGCTCTCCCACGAGTTCACGTTCGACGATTCCCTGATCATCGTCGGCAACCCGCGCATCGTCGAGCTGGGTCGCCCAGGGCTCTATCTGGCCACCAGTTGGTGGAACGAGAAAAACAGCCATAAGGAGTATCGCCCGGCGGCGATGGCCTCCTTCGCGCTCAACCATGCGGTGGGGGGGCTCGATCCGGCGGGCTATCACGCCGTCAACGTCGCCCTCCACGGCTTGATCAGCATGCTGATCTGGCTGCTTGCCCGGAGACTGGGGGCCGGTCCGGCGGCGGCGACGGTCGCGGCCGTGATTTTCGCGCTTCATCCGGTCCACATCGAATCGGTCGCGGGGGTCGTCGGGCGGTCCGAATTGATGGTCACGCTCGGATTCGTGGCGACGCTCCTGGCGGCTCATATGAGTTTCCGCGCGACGGGGACCGGCGGGCGCCGCGGGTGGGCGGCGGCGGCCTTTCCGCTGGCGTTGTTGGCGGTATTCTCGAAGGAGCACGGTGTTCTGTTGCCCGTGGCGATCTTGATTTTCTGCGTCTTGCCCCAAAGCGAGGCGGCGGGGGGCCGAAGACGTGCGGAGTCGCTTTGTGGATTGGTTCGCGCGAGGCTGCCGCGGCTCCTCCCGGCCTTGATTGTGGTCGTGGTCGCCGTCGCGCTCTACTTCGTTGCTCGCAAGGCCGTCATCGGGTCGTTCCTGCGACCGGAAGGGTCGCCGATCAACGCGATGGACAATCCGCTGGTCCTTCTGGCCGGCATCGACCGACTGCTGACGGCGCTGTCCATCGTCGGGCGTTACGCCTTGCTGCTGGTCGCGCCGTTTTATCCATCGCCGGATTATTCGCTGCGCGCGATCACGCCGGTCACGGGGATCGCCAACCCGCTGTGGGTTCCCGGTCTGTTGCTTTTGGGGTCGGCGGGGGCCGGGGTTTACCTGCTGCGCCGGCGGGCGGTCGCGTTGTTCGGGCTGCTGCTGATGCTCGTCACGTTTCTGGTCAGCTCCAACCTGTTTCTGACGATCGGCACGATCATGGCCGAACGGCTGCTCTACCTGCCCAGCGTGGGGTTTTGCCTGCTCGTGGCCGCGTTGGGGATCGGGGAATCGGCGGCGGTGGAGAGGGCCCGGGCTCCGCGGCTGAAGGGGGCGCTTGTGGGGTTTTCGATCTGGGCCGCCGCCCTGCTGGTCCAGCACGCCCGCTACCTGCCCAAGTGGAAGGACGAGGAGTGCCTATTCACCTACATGGTCGGGCGCGTGCCGAACAGCGCGCGGGCGCGGGTGGCCTATTCATCAATCCTGTTCCGGCGCGGCGACCTGGAGGGGACGGTCGATCAGCTCCGGCGAGCGCTCAAACTCCATCCCGACCTGTTCGAGGCCGTGGGCCGATTGGGAATCACCTACGCGCTGCTGGGCCGCGACGAGGAGGCGCTGCGCCAGCTCGAGCGCGCCCATGCCTCCGACCCCTCGCGCGTGGACGTCAACAAGCCCTTGTCCGAAATCCTGACCCGCCAGGGCCGCCTGGAGCGGGCCGAACGCATCCTGCGCGAAGGTTTGCGGGCCTCGCGGGGCGGTTTCCGAGCGCGGATGCTGCTGGGCCTGTGGCTCGACGAGCAAGGCCGCGGCGCCGAAGCCCTGACCCACCTGGACCGGGCCTACCCCCACGCCGACCCCTCCGACAAGGCCAAACTGCTCCTGATCCTCGGCTGGCTCCACGTCCAGCAGGGCCAACCGGCCAAAGCCCTGCCGCTCCTCGAGCAATACACCGAAGCCCGCCCCACCGACCCCGAAGGCCACCTCTGGCTCGCCCACGCCCTCCACGACGAAGGCCGAACCGCCGAAGCGCGCCGGTGGCTGGAACAAATCATCGACCAACACCCCGACTACGAACCGGCCCGGCGGCGGCTTGAGAAATTGTCCAGCGACTGAGCTTTGGTTTTAATTGGAGCGTGGAAGGAGTCGCGTCAACTATCCCGATCCAGGATCCGCCGTTTCACGTCGGGCCATGGGGATCCCTCGCCGGGATTCGCGTGATAGGCATCAAGCTTTCGATCGAGTTCCGCGCGTTGTTGATCGGTGAGTCTTACCGACTCGGGAACCATGGTCTCGCGAACCATATACCATTCAATCGCTCCCCTTCTGAATACTGATCCACTGTGGCACCGCGCTAAACTGATGCTCGTATACCTTCTTCCTCCCATTGGGTTATCTGATGCCGCTCGGTCCATAGTAGGAGAACGAGGTGGTACTAGGATTGTTTTGAGGACATGTCTCATACAGAACCCAATGCTAGCCCATTTTCCGCAGTTCAGAGCTTAGAAGTGCCCGTTTTCGAGTAAATTTGCATTTTTCGGGTAAAAGTCTGCACTACATTTTGAATTCTTTTGGGTCGGTTCGGCAGTGGAAGCCCCAGACGCTGGAGCAGAATCGCGAGGTGTTTTTCGGGACGGCTGACGGTCCGCAG